>NZ_JALAMR010000008.1:0-111914 GCF_026790125.1 Bacillus sp. N12A5
ATTCCACAGTAGCTCCGTGGTAGAGCTATCGGCTGTTAACCGATCGGTCGCAGGTTCGAATCCTGCCTGTGGAGCCATATTGGAGAAGTACTCAAGTGGCTGAAGAGGCGCCCCTGCTAAGGGTGTAGGTCGTGTAAGCGGCGCGAGGGTTCAAATCCCTCCTTCTCCGCCATATGATTACAGATAGATAAGCTCTCAACTATCGGCCCGTTGGTCAAGCGGTTAAGACACCGCCCTTTCACGGCGGTAACACGGGTTCGAATCCCGTACGGGTCATCCAGAAACCTTGCAGAAAATGCAGGGTTTTTTTATTTTTTATAAATTATCATATGTCTTAGATTTCATCCATTATTCTATAAATAGACAACAAAAATCCCCATATATTTCGTTTTTCTTCGGAAAATGAAGGTAAATGTCAATAAGTATAAGCGCTTTCATGAAAGGGCTTTTTTTTATTTCTTCGAATAAATACTATAAATGAAAACTATGATGTCAGGAAGGATGATTACATGGCCGCTGCCAGCCCGACAGCACATGATGTTTATCTTTTTCACGAAGGCAGTCTGTTTAAAAGCTATCAGCTGTTTGGCTCGCATTTTCGCGAGCTGAATGGCCAAAGCGGATATGAATTTTGTGTGTGGGCGCCTCATGCGTCAGAAGTACGAGTGGCAGGGGATTTTAACAGCTGGGCAGGAGAACAGCATGTGATGCACAGAGTAAGCGATAGCGGCATCTGGACGTTATTTATTCCAGGTTTGGGAGAAAAGGAACGATATAAGTATGAAATCGTGACGAATAGCGGCGAGATCAGGCTGAAGGCAGATCCTTATGCTATTTATTCAGAAGTCAGGCCCAATACAGCGTCACTTACTTACGATCTGGGTAAGTACAGCTGGAAAGATCAATTATGGCAAAAGAAACAAAAGGCTAAGACGGTATATGAGAAGCCTGTTTTTATTTATGAGCTTCATCTCGGTTCGTGGAAGAAACATGCTGATGGCAGGCATTACTCCTATCAAGAATTAAGTCAGTCGCTTATCCCTTATATTAAAAAGCATGGGTTTACCCATGTTGAACTTCTTCCGATATATGAGCATCCTTATGACCGTTCTTGGGGGTACCAAGGTACGGGATATTACAGCCCCACAAGCAGGTTTGGCACGCCGCATGATTTGATGCAGTTTGTGGATGAATGCCATCAAGAAAACATCGGAGTCATTCTGGATTGGGTTCCCGGACATTTTTGTAAAGATGCACATGGCCTTTATATGTTTGATGGAGAGCCCCTTTATGAATATCAAGAAGAACGTGATCGGGAGAACTGGCTATGGGGCACAGCAAACTTTGACCTGGGAAAACCGGAAGTTCATAGTTTTTTAATTTCTAATGCGTTGTACTGGGCCGAAATCTATCATATAGATGGATTTAGGGTTGATGCAGTGGCTAATATCCTGTATTGGCCAAATCAGGATGAACGCCATACGAATCCATATGCTGTTGAATTTTTAAGAAAACTCAATCAAACCATGAGAGAGACTTTTCCGCATGTCATGATGATTGCGGAAGATTCTACAGAATGGCCTCAAGTGACGGGTGCCGTTGAGGAAGGGGGGCTCGGTTTTCATTTTAAATGGAATATGGGCTGGATGAATGACGTGCTGACATACATGGAGACGCCGCCGGAAGAAAGGCGTTATCGTCACGAGCTTATTTCTTTTTCATTGCTGTATGCGTTTAGCGAACATTTTGTATTGCCATTTTCTCATGATGAAGTTGTATACGGAAAAAAATCACTTCTTCATAAAATGCCTGGCGACTACTGGCAGAAATTTGCCCAGTATCGGCTTTTGCTCGGATATATGACAGCTCATCCCGGAAAGAAATTGATTTTTATGGGATCAGAATTTGCCCAATTTGATGAATGGAAAGACACAGAGCAGCTAGATTGGTTTTTGGACTCCTTCCCCATGCATCAGAAAGCCAGCGTTTTTACGCAAGATCTTCTCCGCTTTTATCAAAAAAGCAAAATCCTTTATGAACATGATCATCATGCCCAGTCGTTTGAATGGATTGATGTCCATAATGATGAACAATCGATCTTTTCTTTTATTCGTTATGGCAAAAGGCACGGTGAGGCACTGATCATCATTTGTAATTTTACACCCTCGGTCTATCATCAATATGATGTTGGTGTTCCTTTTCTAACCCAATACATCGAAGTGCTGAACAGCGATAGTGAAACATATGGAGGCTCAGGACAAATCAATAAGAAGCCGTTAACGGCTGAAAAGGGAGCGCTTCATCATAAACCGTTTTATATCACGATGACCATCCCCCCTTACGGCATTTCGATTTTACGGGCGGTTAAAAAAAGAGGAGAGATAAAATGATCAAAAAACAATGTGTAGCCATGCTCCTTGCCGGCGGAAAGGGCAGCCGTCTCAGCGGATTAACAAAACATATGGCCAAACCGGCTGTATCTTTCGGGGGAAAATACAGGATTATAGATTTTACGCTCAGCAACTGCTCCAACTCAGGTATAGATACAGTCGGGATTTTAACGCAATATCAGCCGCTTGAGCTGAATTCCTATATTGGAATCGGCAGTGCATGGGACCTTGACAGATATAATGGCGGCGTGACGGTGTTACCCCCTTATGCCGAGTCATCAGAAGTCAAATGGTATAAAGGGACGGCAAGCGCCATTTATGAAAATCTTAATTATTTGAATCAGTACGATCCTGAGTATGTGCTGATTTTATCAGGAGATCACATATACAAAATGGACTACGGCAAAATGCTTGATTTTCATATTGAAAAGAAAGCGGATGTAACGATCTCTGTCATCGAGGTGGGCTGGGAGGAAGCAAGCCGCTTTGGCATCATGAAGGCCGATGCAGATGGGACGATTACACATTTTGATGAAAAGCCCAAATTCCCTAAGAGCAATCTTGCCTCAATGGGCATTTATATATTCAATTGGCCGCTTTTGAAACAGTACCTTGAGATAGATGACCGGAACCCTTATTCAAGCCACGACTTCGGCAAAGATATTATTCCTCTGCTTTTGGAGGAGAAAAAGAAGCTTTCCGCTTATCCGTTTAAAGGATATTGGAAGGATGTCGGAACTGTTCAGAGCTTATGGGAGGCCAATATGGATTTGTTAAAGGAAGACTCGGAGCTCAAGCTGTTTGAACGCAAATGGAAAATTTACTCCGTCAATCCAAATCAGCCACCGCAATTTATTTCATCTGACGCACAGGTTCATGATTCGCTTGTGAACGAAGGGTGTGTTGTGTATGGAAATGTGTCTCACTCTGTTCTTTTTCAAGGTGTGACTGTCGGTAAGCATGCGTCTGTCACATCATCGGTCATTATGCCGGATGTGACGATCGGCGAGCATGTAGTGATTGAAAATGCCATCGTTCCTAAGGGTCTTGTGCTTCCGGATGGCACAGTGATTCGATCCGAAAAAGACATTCAGGAGGTGCTGCTCGTTTCAGAGGATTTTGTAGAAAAAGAATTGATTTAATACTGAAGAGGGGGCAAAGCCATTGTTCAATAATCAAATGTTAGGTGTTATAGATGAAACCACATATAAGCATTCTCTTCAGGATTTAACGGCACAGCGGTCGCTTGGTGCCATCCCTTTTGCCGGAAGGTACCGTCTGATTGATTTTATGCTTTCCAACATGGTGAACGCAGATATTAGAAGTGTTGCCATTTTTCCGAAGTATCGCTATCGTTCGCTTATGGATCATCTTGGAGCGGGTAAGGAGTGGGATTTGCATCGAAAAAAAGACGGCCTCTTTTTTTTCCCGTCTCCGCATCTTCATCACGAATACGATGAATTCGGTTCCTTTCGCCAGTTTTCGGACCATCTAGACTACTTCCACAGAAGCACACAGCAATATGCTGTTATCACAAACAGCCATACCGTGTGCAACATCCAATTTCAATTTGTGCTGAAACGCCATCAAGAGGTTGGCTGTGACATTACCGAGGTATTTCAGGACGGCCAGTCGCTGCAAATCTATATCATGTCTACAGCGCTTTTGAAGGACCTGATCTACGGACATAGTGAGAAAGGCTTTAAAACCATTCAGGAGGCTGTTGAAAAGGAATCAGCTTCCTTGACCATTTGTCCTTATGAATATACAGGTTATGCTGCTGTCATTGATTCGGTGGAAAAGTATTATACCCACAGTATGGAGCTTATTCAGCCTCGTTTTTGGCAGCAGGTGTTTTTGCCGCAGCAGCCGATCTATACAAAAGTAAAGGATGAGCCGCCGACGAAATACGGAAAACACAGCACTGTCAAAAATTCCTTGGTGGCAAACGGCTGTGTGCTTGAAGGAGAGGTTGAAAACTGCATTTTGTTCAGGGCGGTCCATGTCGGAAAGGGGACGAAGCTGAAAAACTGCATTGTTATGCAGAAAACGCAGATTGGCGAGGATTGTCTGCTTGAGCAGGTCATTTCTGATAAGGATGTTAAAATCGGAAATGCGACTGAGGCTGCGGGAACAGCTGACCATCCGCTTGTATTAAGAAAAGGTTTGGTGCAAGGAGAGCTGATGAATTCTTGAAGATATTATTTGCTGTGTCTGAATGCACCCCATTTGTTAAATCAGGAGGTCTTGCTGATGTAGCCGGCGCTCTGCCAAAGGCACTTGCGGAATTAGGCAATGAAGTTGCTGTGATGCTGCCGAAGTACAGCCAAATACCTGAGCTGTGGAAAAAGCGCATGAAAAAAAAGGCAGAGTGTACGGTTGCCGTCGGCTGGCGTCAGCAATATTGCGGAATTGAACATATGGCTGAAGATGATGTGAATTATTACTTCATTGACAATGAGTATTATTTCAGCAGGGATTCATTGTACGGGCATTATGATGACGGTGAGCGGTTTGCCTTTTTTTCAAGAGCTGTACTGGAGGCCGCCAAAGCTGTGAATGTTCAAGCCGATATTGTTCATACTCACGATTGGCATACAGCGATGGTCAACTATTTACTGAAAGAGGAGTACAGAAAACATCCTTTTTATGAACAGATGAAAAGCGTGCTCACGATCCACAACCTGCAGTTTCAAGGCATATTTCCTCCTGATGTCACCCATGACTTGCTTGGTCTTAAGATGGATCATTTTCATTATGAAAGGTTAGAATGCAACGGATTTGTTAATTTTATGAAGGCGGGCATCATTGCGGCAGATCATGTGACAACTGTAAGCCCTACTTACAGAAATGAAATATTGACGCCTTATTATGGTGAACAGCTGGAGCAGGTTCTGCGATATAGAGAAAATGACTTAACCGGCATTTTAAATGGCATTGATGATTCTTTCTACCAGCCGAAGAGCGATCCTTATATAGAGGCGCATTACGATTCGGATCATCTCACATGCAAGGAAGAAAATAAAACCAAGCTTCAGCAGAGGATGGGGCTTCCAGAGCGAAGCGATATTCCGCTGATCAGTATGGTGACAAGGCTCACTAAACAAAAGGGACTTGATCTTGTCCGCAGAATTATGCACGAACTTCTTGATGAGCAGGACATACAGCTGATTGTGCTGGGCACAGGGGAACGTGAATTTGAAGATTATTTCCGGTATGCAGAATTTGCTTTTCATGACAAATGCCGGGCGTATATTGGGTTTGATGAGCCGCTTGCCCATCAAATTTATGCGGGCTCTGATATGTTTCTGATGCCGTCAAAATTTGAGCCGTGCGGCTTAGGCCAGCTGATTGCTCTCCAATATGGCGCCATTCCGATTGTCAGAGAGACGGGCGGGCTTTATGACACTGTCCGTTCTTATCAGGAGAAGGAGGGAACGGGGAATGGATTTACGTTCTCTGCCTTCAATGCGCATGATCTGAAATTTACGATTGAGAGAGCGCTGTCGTTTTATCGCCAAAAGGATGTATGGAAGAGCATCATGAAGACCGCAATGAATGGAGATTACAGCTGGGAGCAGTCAGCGAAAGAGTATCAGCGCATTTTCGAGCATGTGACAAGGAGTGGACGGGATGTTCTCGAGTAAAGAACGCTTTGCAGCCTTATTTTTAAAGCGTCTGGAAATGACGTGCGGAAAAAGCTTTAAAGACTCTGCCAAGCTTGATCAATATAAAACGTTGGGCAATATGGTCAGAGAGTATATCAGCGCTGATTGGATCCAGACGAATGAAAAGAGCAGGTCCAATTCCGGGAAGCAGACGTATTATTTGTCGATCGAATTTCTTCTCGGTCAGCTCCTTGAACAAAATTTAATGAATCTTGGCGTTCGTGAGGTTGTAGAAGCAGGCTTGAAGGAAATTGGCATCAATTTAGAAGAGATCCTTCAGGTGGAGAGCGATGCAGGCCTTGGCAACGGCGGGCTTGGGCGCTTGGCTGCTTGCTTTTTAGATTCTTTGGCTTCGTTGAATTTGCCGGGGCACGGAATGGGGATTCGTTATAAGCATGGCTTATTTGAGCAAAAAATCGTTGACGGGCATCAAGTGGAGCTGCCTGAGCAATGGCTTAAAAACGGGAATGTGTGGGAAGTGAGAAATGCTGATCAGGCGGTTGACGTTCCGTTTTGGGGCGAGGTGCATATGACTGAAAAAAACGGGCATCTGCATTTTCGACACGAACAAGCAACATTCGTTACCGCCGTTCCTTATGACATTCCGATCATCGGCTATGAAACGGGCACCGTCAATACGTTGCGGCTTTGGAATGCCGAGCCTTATGCGCATTATCATGGCGGCAATATTTTGGCTTATAAGCGGGAAACAGAAGCTGTTTCTGAGTTTTTATACCCTGATGACACCCATGATGAGGGGAAAATTTTGCGGCTGAAGCAGCAGTATTTCTTAGTATGCGCAAGCTTAAAAAGCATTGTAAACAATTACCGAAAAACGAATAAATCTTTATCCGGCCTGCATAAAAAAGTAAGCATTCATATTAATGACACCCATCCTGCGCTTGCGGTGCCTGAGCTGATGCGGATTTTGCTCGATGAAGAGAACATGAGCTGGGAAGAGGCCTGGCACATTACCGTACATACGATTTCTTATACAAATCATACGACATTGTCAGAAGCGCTTGAGAAATGGCCGATTCATTTGTTTAAGCCGCTGCTCCCGCGAATGTATATGATTATTGAAGAGATCAATGAAAGATTTTGCCGAGCGGTATGGGAAAAATATCCTGGAGATTGGAAAAGAATAGAGGACATGGCGATTACGGCGCATGGTGTTGTCAAAATGGCTCATCTTGCCATCGTAGGCAGCTACAGTGTAAACGGCGTTGCCAAAATTCATTCTGATATTTTAAAGGAAAGGGAGATGCGCAACTTTCACTTACTGTTCCCGAATCGTTTTAACAATAAGACGAATGGAATTGCCCACAGGCGCTGGCTGTTAAAAGCGAATCCCGGCTTGTCTGCCATCATTACAGAGGCGATCGGCAATGAATGGGTGAAACAGCCGGAATCACTGATCAAATTAGAACCGTTTGCCTCTGATCCCGCTTTTATCGAGCAGTTTCAATACAACAAAAGCAGGAAAAAACAAGAGCTTGCCGATTTGATTTTTTGCACGGCTGGGGTGGTTGTGAATCCTGACAGCATATTCGACGTTCAGGTGAAACGGCTTCATGCATACAAACGGCAGCTGCTGAATGTTCTTCATATTATGTATTTGTATAACCGCCTCAAAGAGGACTCGGGATTTTCAATTTATCCGCAAACCTTTATTTTTGGGGCAAAGGCTTCACCAAGCTATCATTATGCCAAGAAAATCATTAAGCTGATCCATTCGGTCGCAGAAAAGGTCAACTATGATCCGGCAGTCAAACAGCTGATTAAGATTGTTTTTTTGGAAAACTACAGAGTTTCTATGGCTGAGCGGATTTTTCCGGCGTCCGATGTGAGTGAACAAATTTCAACCGCAAGCAAGGAAGCATCTGGTACAGGAAATATGAAGTTTATGATGAATGGCGCTTTGACGATCGGCACGCATGACGGTGCAAATATTGAAATTCTTGAGCGGGTGGGGCCTGATTGTATTTATACATTCGGTTTAAAGGCGGATGACGTATTATCGTATCAGGAAAACGGCGGTTATAGATCGAGGGAGTATTTTCAGCATGACCGCAGGATCAGACAGGTGGTGGAACAGCTGATCAACGGTTTTTTTGAAGGAGAAGCTGATGAATTTGAATCGATCTATGACTCGCTGCTTCCGCATAATGATGAGTATTTTGTACTGAAGGATTTCAGTTCGTATGCAGATGCCCATGAACGTATTCAAGCTGATTATCGTGATCGGCGGAAATGGTCTGAGCGCTCGATTTTAAACATTGCCCATTCGGGGTATTTTTCCAGCGACCGCACAATCCGGGAATATGCAAAAGACATTTGGGGAATCAAACCGATGATGTGAAAAAGCCGCTTTTACAGCGGCTTTTTGGTTTTACACATTCATTGAATAGATTGTAAAGGATAAGAACGTTGCAAATGAACTCCATAAGAAATAAGGCAACAGAAGATAGCTTGCGGCTCTGCTGTATTTGTTCGCTGCGATCATTAATAGGAGTGCAGTAATGGCGACAAGCAGGCAGTCAATCGAGGCAGCGAGCAAATTCTTTTGTGTAAACTGAAAAAAGCTGAATGCCTGATTAAGCACATAATTAATCAAAAGCGTAATCCAAAAGCTTTTCGCTTCTTTTACTGAAAACGCAGCAAACACAATGGCAGCTGAAAGAGAGATCAAGGCAAACAGGATGGCCCAAATAATGCCAATCACAGATCCGCTTGGCGTCCAGTCCGGTTTTTTCAATGAATTGTACCATTCTTGGTCAATCGGAAATAGGTAGTTTGCGGCTGAGAAAAGCGCGTATGTAATGATAAAAACCGCTATGGTGCCGACAATCTTCTTCATGTTTGAACCCTCCGTATGTATTTATTTTACAATTATACTTACCCTTTATCTTAAAAAAGATCAAACCCTCATATGCAGCAAACGTTAAAGAACCCCCAATACGGGGGTTCAATCAGCGTGGAGATCGCCGAATGTTGTCATGATTCCTTCTTCATCTAGTTCTTCCTCATAACGCTCATGAGCCCTGCTTTGATAGACAGTAATTTCTTTGCCTGTGATATCTGTAGCGATGAAATTTTCGTATGACTCTGTATTGCCGATATTTTCTTCGGCATTCATCGTCATATCATCATAGCTGAGCGGCGGGTTTTCCATATCCTGCGGAGTTTGCGAGTTTCCGTATTTTTCGACGTCCTGGTAGGAATCTTCACTGTCATAAGGGGCCCTGATTTCTTCATCATCGTCAAATTCAAATTGCCCGAAAGGTGTTTCTTCTTCGATCGGACGGTCTTTGGAAACGACATCCTGTGATGAATACTCTGCGAGCGTTGTAGCAGTCGGAAGCGCTTCAAGACGTTCGTAAGGGATTTCCTTTCCGCTGACCTCACAAATACCGTACGTACCGTTTTCTATCGCCTTCAATGAATGCTCAATGTCGCGGAGATGCTCACGCTCATGCAAGTCTAGAGCGATGTCTTTCTCACGCTCGTAAAGTTCTGTCGCCTGATCGCCGGGATGGTTGTCGTATGCCGAAAGCTCACCCCACGAATCATAAGGAAAGGCTGAGTTAAGCTGAAAATGGTCATTGTCTTTGAAACGGTTTAAGATATCTTTTTTCGTTTGTTCCAATTCATTTTTTAAATGCTGCAGCTGGTCTTTGGTAAGCAATGTGATCGCCTCGTTTCTCTGTAATGCATACCTTTAGTATGAACAGATCGCCTGAGAACTTTCATAAATAACGGATGGAGGAATATAGGATATTTCCCTTAAATGGTAAGCGGATACAACCTTTGCTATCAGTGGAGAAAGAAATTTAAGGTTTGTTTCTTTTTCATTTCTGAAATTAGGTTTATAATAGGTAGGGCAGGCCATTTGGACTGCATGATCTGTGTGTGTTTGACACAAAGGAGACACAGGTGTATGGTATTAAAAGCATTTTAAGGATTATGGAGGAATGTCTCATGGTGACAACGGTGCAGCGTATGTTCCGAAAGGAAGTTCTACATGCATTACATAAAGCCAAAGAAGTCAACCATGCTGTCTTAATAAGCTATTCGAGACAAATCGAGTCTCTTGACCCTCTATCATTTTTCAATTACGGAGCAAAAAAATATACAGGCAATCGATTTTTTTGGTCAGATCCTGAAAGTGAATTGACAATAGTCGGTCTTGGCAAAGAAGCGGTTTTCCAGACAAATCAAAAAAGCAGCGAGCGGTATCGCGAGGTTTTTGAACAATGGGAGCGCTTTAAAAAGACGGCTTTTCATATTTATGAAGAAGAAAAGCTGCAGCATTCTGCAGTGGGACCTGTGTTATTCGGAGGATTTTCTTTTGACCCTTGCGAAGAAAGAGGTACACAATGGGACCATTTCTCGGAAGGGGATTTCTTTGTGCCTTCGCTTATGCTGACAATGACTGCTGAAGGCCCATTCTTAACAGTCAACAGATGGGTAAGCGGAGAAGAAGATGCAGAGGCTGTTTTGGAAGGCTTAAAAGCTCTTGCAGTCGAATTCATTGTTCCTGATTTAGATCTGGGAAATCAGGCTGTGATCGAAGCATCTCAAGAGCTGGATAAGGATGATTGGCTGAAGGCAATTGAAACGGCAACAAGCCAAATAAAAGAGAAACAATATGATAAAGTTGTTCTTGCACGAGAGCTGCTGCTTACATTTGAAGGCCCGGTTAAAATTGAACCGGTGCTTAAAACGCTTTTGACTGATCAGCAGACAAGCTATGTTTTTGCAATCGAACAGGAAGGCAAAACTTTTGTCGGCGCGTCTCCGGAAAGACTGATCAAAAGAGACGGCAGCACTGTCATGTCTACTTGTCTGGCGGGCTCCATAAAGCGCGGCGCCGATGAAGAAGAAGACCGCCGTATCGGCCTTGAATTGTTAAACGATGAGAAAAATTTGCTGGAGCATGATATTGTTGTAGGCATGATCCATAACGCTTTTGTATCAAGCTGTTCTGACGTTGAAAAGCCTGACGAACCTGTATTGTACAAAACAAAAAGCGTTCAGCACTTATATACGCCGATTGTCGGGCAGCTTCGTGAGTCTGCTTCACTTTTTGACTTAATTGAGAAACTGCATCCTACGCCGGCGCTTGGGGGAGCACCTCAGAAAAAAGCTGTCGAAGTGATCAGAGAGATCGAACCGATGTCCCGCGGCTGGTATGCAGCCCCTATCGGCTGGATTGACAGCCATGATAACGGGGAATTCGCGGTGGCCATCCGTTCAGGACTGATCGAGGGGAGCACAGCAAGGCTGTTTGCCGGGTGCGGTATTGTGGAAGACTCAGACCCGAAATCGGAATATGAAGAAACGCAGATTAAATTAAAGCCGATGGTCTCTGCATTAGGAGGTGAGGGGCGATGACAGCCAACCCGATTACACATTACATCGGAAGTTTTATTGATGAATTCGCCCTTTCTGGAATCACGGACGCTGTCGTTTGCCCGGGCTCAAGATCTACACCGCTGGCTATTCTTGCAGCGGCTCATCCCGATATCAGTGTCCACGTGCAAATTGATGAAAGATCTGCCGGATTTTTTGCTTTAGGGCTGGCAAAAGCGAAGCAGCGTCCCGTGCTTTTGATCTGTACATCGGGTACAGCAGCGGCCAACTTTTATCCGGCTGTGATTGAAGCCCATTATTCAAGAGTGCCAATTATTGTGTTAACTGCTGATCGGCCTCACGAGCTGCGCGAAGTAGGCGCACCGCAGGCTATTAATCAGCACTTCTTATTCGGTAACTTTGTTAAGTTTTTCACAGACTCTGCTCTTCCAGAAGAGTCTCCTCATATGCTGAGATATATTCGGACGCTGGCCGGCCGCGCCGCCGGAGAAGCGCAAAAGCGCCCAATGGGGCCTGTGCATGTGAATGTGCCGCTCCGTGAGCCGCTGATGCCGGATCTATCAGCTGAGCCGTTTGGACGAATGAGAACAGGCCGTCACGTGTCTGTCAAAACGGGTACGCAGTCCGTTGACCGCGAATCTCTTTCTGATGTTGCTGAGCTTTTGGCAGAGGCTGAAAAAGGAATGATCGTCTGCGGAGAGCTTCACAGTGAAACGGATAAGGAAAACATTATTGCGCTGTCAAAGACGCTTCAGTATCCGATTTTAGCGGACCCGCTGTCTAATCTGCGGAACGGCGTTCATGATAAAAGCACTGTCATTGATGCGTACGATTCATTTTTGAAAGATGATGAGCTGAAGGCGAGGCTGCGTCCCGATGTTGTCATCCGTTTTGGGCCGATGCCTGTTTCAAAACCGGTTTTTTTATGGCTAAAGGATGATACTGCGATTCAGCAGATAGTGATTGACGAGGATGGAGGGTGGAGAGACCCGACACAGGCAAGTGCGCACATGATTCATTGCAATGCGTCTGCTTTTTCTGAAGCAATTATGGCTGGCCTTGCAGGCATTGCCAGATCATCAGAATGGCTGGAAAAGTGGCAGTTTGTCAATGAACGGTTCCGAGAGCATCTGCAAACAATCAGCAGTGAAGAGGTTTCGTTTGAAGGCAATCTCTATCGCATTCTTCAGCACCTTGTGCCTGAAAACAGCTCTCTCTTTGTCGGCAACAGCATGCCAATTAGGGATGTTGATACGTTTTTTGAAAAGCAGGACCGCCCTTTCCGGATTTATTCAAACCGGGGCGCAAATGGGATAGACGGTGTCGTCTCCTCTGCCATGGGGGTGTATGAAGGAACAAAAGCGCCTGTCACCCTCGTGATTGGAGATTTATCTTTTTATCACGATTTAAACGGATTGCTGGCGGCCAAAAAGCTGGGCATTCCACTTACTGTGATTCTCGTGAATAATGACGGCGGAGGCATTTTCTCATTTTTGCCTCAGGCGGCTGAAAAAGCACACTTTGAAGATTTGTTCGGCACGCCGACAGGGCTGGATTTCAAGCACGCGTCCGCACTTTACGGCGGAACGTATTCATGCCCGGCATCATGGGATGAATTCAAAGCAACTTACGCGCCGCAGGCAGACAAGCCCGGACTGCATTTGATAGAAATTAAAACGGATCGCCAATCAAGAGTACAGCTTCATCGTGATATGCTGAATGAGGCTGTGCAGGAAGTGAAAAAACAATGGGAACTGTAAACATAACAGTTTCAGATGGTGTCCGATATGCTGTGACAGACGAGGGGCCGAATGCTTCCGTAGCCGTCGTCTGTCTGCACGGGTTTACCGGCAGCAAACAATCATGGAGTTTTCTTGCTGGATTGCTGCCTGATTCCCGTTTGATCAAAATCGATTGTTTAGGGCATGGTGAAACCGATGCCCCGCTGAATGGAAGAAGATACAGCACAAGCAGGCAAGTTTCTGACCTTGCCGAGATTTTTGATCAGTTAAAACTTCACAAAGTGAAATTGATTGGGTATTCTATGGGAGGGAGGCTTGCTTATTCTTTTGCGGCAGCATATCCCGAACGGGTATCGGCACTTGTGCTTGAAAGCACAACGCCGGGGCTCAAAACGCTTGAGGAACGGCGGGAACGGATCATGAGAGACCGGAAGCTTGCTGATTTTATTTTGCGTGACGGAATCGAAGCATTTGTGCAGTATTGGGAGAGCATCCCTCTGTTTTCATCCCAGCAGCAGCTGGCTGATGATATTCGGCACAGAATACGGTCAGGCCGTCTGCGAAACAATAAGATTGGTCTTGCAAACAGCTTAACCGGAATGGGCACCGGCTCGCAGCCTTCCTTGTGGAGCCGTGTGGAAAAAATATCCGTGCCTGCACTGCTGATCTGCGGGGAGTGGGACGAAAAATTTTGCACCATTAATCAAGAGGTGCATAAGAAGCTTCCATCTAGTAGAATAGAGATTGTTCCAAAAGCCGGCCATACGGTCCATGTGGAACAGCCGCGAATTTTTGGTAAAATAGTGAGTGAGTTTTTGACAAGCATCTGACTCATTCGCATAGAGAATTAAAGGAGGTCATCATATGGCTGCAGAATGGAAAACAAAACGGACATACGATGAAATATTGTATGAAACGTATAATGGTATTGCAAAAATAACAATCAACCGCCCTGAGGTACATAACGCGTTTACGCCTAAAACGGTTGCTGAAATGATTGACGCGTTTGCTGACGCAAGAGATGATCAAAATATCGGGGTTATCGTGCTTGCCGGAGCCGGAGACAAAGCATTTTGTTCTGGCGGAGACCAAAAAGTGCGCGGCCACGGCGGTTATGTAGGAGATGACCAAATTCCTCGTCTTAACGTTCTGGATCTTCAGCGTTTAATTCGCGTCATTCCGAAACCGGTTGTCGCGATGGTGTCCGGATATGCCATCGGAGGAGGCCATGTGCTTCACATCGTATGTGACTTGACAATCGCTGCTGACAACGCCATTTTTGGACAAACAGGCCCTAAAGTGGGAAGCTTTGACGCTGGTTACGGTTCTGGCTACCTGGCTCGAATCGTAGGACATAAAAAAGCCCGTGAAATCTGGTATCTGTGCCGTCAGTACAACGCACAGGAAGCGCTTGACATGGGTCTTGTGAATACTGTGGTTCCTTTGGAACAACTTGAAGAAGAAACGATTAAATGGTGTGAAGAAATGCTTGAAAAAAGCCCAACCGCACTTCGTTTTCTTAAAGCTGCGTTTAACGCGGATACAGACGGACTTGCTGGGATTCAGCAGTTTGCAGGGGATGCTACCCTTCTTTACTACACAACTGATGAAGCAAAAGAAGGCCGTGATTCCTTTAAGGAAAAACGCAAACCTGATTTCGGACAGTTCCCTCGTTTCCCGTGATCAGCAATACTTAGTAAACCAACAGCTTGAGACTTTGCGGTCCAAGCTGTTTTCTTTTCAATACAGACATTTTACCTCGGAGATGATGACATGCTGACAGAACAGCCCAACTGGCTCATGCAGCGGGCACAGCTGACACCTGAGAGAATCGCTCTCATCTATGAAGACCAAACTGTGACATTTGCAGAATTGTTTGCTGCGTCTAAGCGGATGGCATCGCAGCTTGCTGCCCATTCGGTCCGGAAAGGGGACACTGCCGCTATTTTGCTCCAAAACCGTGCAGAAATGGTATACGCCGTTCACGCTTGTTTTTTGCTCGGTGTTAAAGCAGTGCTTCTGAATACAAAACTGTCAACACATGAAAGACTGTTTCAGCTGGAGGATTCAGGCGCCCGCTTTTTACTGACAGATTCAAGCTTTAAAAGACAAGATTATGAGCACATCGTTCAAACCATTGATGTCGATGAACTGATGAAAGAAGCCGCAGGGGAAATTGAGATCCAGCCTTATATGCATATGGATGCAACGGCAACGCTGATGTATACGTCGGGTACCACAGGAAAGCCCAAGGGGGTTCAGCAAACGTTCGGAAACCATTATTTCAGTGCGGTGTCGTCCGCGCTCAATTTGGGTATAACAGAACAAGACCGCTGGCTTATCGCATTGCCGCTCTTTCATATCAGCGGTTTGTCCGCGTTATTTAAATCTGTGATTTACGGAATGGCTGTCGTGCTTCACCAGCGTTTTTCCGTAAGCGATGTACTGGATTCTATCAACAGACATCAAGTGACAATGATATCTGCGGTGCAGACAATGCTGGCCAGTCTTTTGGAAGAAACGAGCCGCTGTCCTGAATCGATCAGATGCATTCTGCTCGGCGGAGGCCCTGCACCGTTGCCATTGCTTGAGGAATGCCGTGCGAAAGGATTCCCCGTCTTTCAGTCATATGGAATGACAGAGACATGCTCACAAATTGTTACCCTGTCGCCGGAATTCAGTATGGAAAAGCTCGGATCTGCGGGGAAACCGCTGTTTTCATGCGAGATCAAAATAGAGCGTGACGGTCAGGCGTGTAAGCCGTTTGAACACGGTGAAATCATGGTCAAAGGCCCGAATGTCATGAAAAGCTATTTTAAGCGGGAGAGCGCAAACGAAGCATCCTTTGAAAAGGGCTGGCTTAAAACAGGTGATCTTGGGTATTTGGACAGCGACGGCTTTTTATATGTATTAGACAGACGTTCAGATCTGATCATATCTGGAGGAGAAAACATTTACCCTGCTGAAGTGGAGTCAGTGCTGCTCTCGCACCCCGCTGTAGCCGAAGCAGGTGTTTCAGGTGCTGAGGACAAGAAATGGGGGAAAGTCCCCCACGCTTATCTTGTTCTTCACAAGCCTGTGAGTGCAGAAGAGTTGACCGCCTACTGCAAAGACCGCTTGGCGAAGTATAAAATTCCGGCAAAATTCTTTGTCCTTGACCGCCTGCCGCGCAATGCGTCTAATAAGCTCTTGCGAAATCAGCTGAAGGATGCGCGTAAAGGAGAACTGCTATGATCGAAATAGAGAAAATTACGCTTTACCATTTGAGCATGAATTTAAAGAAACCGTTCAAAAACAGTATTGAAACGCTTCAAGAACGAAAATTTCTAATCGTGGAAGCCATTGATACATCCGGTATCACTGGCTGGGGAGAAGTATCTGCGTTCTCTTCGCCTTGGTACACCGAGGAAACCATTGGAACATGTTTGCATATGTTAAAGGATTTTTTTATTCCCAATATTGTCGGACGTGAATTTAAGCATCCTTCCGAAGTGCCGGACAGTCTGGCGCGCTTCAAAGGAAACCGGATGGCAAAAGCAGGACTTGAATCGGCAGTCTGGGATATCTATGCGAAAAAGAAGGGCATACCTCTTGCCGAGGCATTGGGCGGGACAAGAGATAAAGTCCCTGCCGGGGTGGTTGTCGGCCTGGCGCCTCTTGATGATATGCTGAAGGAAATTGAGAGCTATCAAAAAGAAGGATATCAAAGAATAAAAATTAAAATTCAGCCCGGGCAGGACGTGGAGTTGGTCAAGGCCATCCGCAGCCGATTCCCAAACATCCCGCTCATGGCTGATGCCAATTCCTCCTATGAGCTCAAGGATATCAGCCGTTTAAAGGAGCTCGATGAGTATCAGTTAATGATGATTGAGCAGCCGCTCCAAGCTGACGACATTGTGGACCACCGCCACTTGCAAAAACATTTGAAAACCGCCATTTGCCTTGATGAAAGCATTTGTTCAGCTGAAGATGCGAGACGGGCGATTGAGCTCGGAAGCTGCAAAATCATTAATATTAAGCCCTCCCGTGTCGGCGGCTTAACAGAAGCCTTAAAAATTCATGATTTATGCAGAGAGCATCATATGCAGGTTTGGGTCGGCGGCATGCTGGAAACAGGCATTTCCAGAGCCCAGAACGTAGCGCTTGCTTCACTGCCGCAATTCACAATACCCGGAGACATCTCCTCATCCTCCCGCTATTGGGATGAGGATATTGTGACTCCTGATATCCATATTGATAATGGATTTATTTCTGTGTCAAACCAGCCTGGTTTAGGGGTTGAAGTGAACCAGGACATTATGCGAAAATACGTGACCAAAATGGATGTTTTCACGCAGCATGGGTAAGAAAAAAGCATTTTGCCTGTTTGAGAGAACGCCAGTGCGCTGTTATAGTAAAAGCGTTCGTTGAATACATCCCTTCTCGTTTGGACCGGCTGCTGCCAGCAGCCGGTTTTTTTTAGTGCAATTAGAGCTTGACAAAAGTGGATAAACGCGATAATTTTGCACTAAGGAAACTTTTTGTCTCGTCTAAATAAAATGTGCTTTTGTCTAATTAAATGTCACATGTCTAAGAAATGAAAACATAAAATAATACAATCGGACATTGATGGCAATGAGGAGGGAAAATATGAAACAGGGACTGATGGCGGCATTGCTTTTTGCTTGCATGGCTTTAACGGGATGCGGAACCGATTCAGCCGGAAAAAGGGCTGATCAGCGGTTGCAGGTAACGGCAACAACATCCCAAATTGCCGATGCAGCTGAAAATATCGGAGGAAATCATGTAAAAGTCACCTCTTTAATGGGGCCGGGAGTCGATCCGCACCTTTACAAAGCTTCACAAGGTGACACACAAAAATTAATGTCAGCCGATGTTGTTTTATACAGCGGATTGCATTTAGAAGGGAAAATGGAGGGCGTTCTCCAAAAAATCGGTGAACAAAAACAAGCAGCGGCAGTCGGCGAGGCTATTCCGAAAAGCAAGCTTATTTCTGCCGGAGAAGGCAAGACGTACGATCCCCACGTTTGGTTCAGCATTCCGTTATGGATCTATGCGGTGGATGAAATCGAAGCGCAATTCAGCAAAGCGATGCCTGAGCATGAGGAAGATTTTCAGAAAAATGCCAAGGAGTACAAAGAGAATTTGGAATATTTAGATAAATGGGCGCGTCAGGAGATCGCCCGCATTCCGGAGAAAAGCCGTGTGCTTGTGACGGCTCACGATGCCTTTGCGTACTTTGGGAAAGAGTATGGATTTCAGGTGGAAGGCCTGCAGGGACTCAGCACAGATTCAGATTACGGATTAAAGGATGTTCAGGAACTGGTCAATCTCCTGACGGATAAACAAATAAAAGCTGTTTTTGTAGAAAGCAGTGTATCTGAAAAATCGATAAATGCAGTAGCAGAAGGGGCTAAAGAAAAAGGCCATACCGTCACAATCGGCGGACAGCTCTATTCGGATGCCATGGGTGAAAAAGGCACAAAAGAAGGCACATACGAAGGAATGTTCCGCCACAATATCAACACAATTACCAAAGCGCTTAAATAAAGAAAAGAGGTGAAGGATATGTTCCCTGTTGAGCTCGATAATGTTACGGTTGCTTATCATAAAAAGCCTGTTCTCCAAGACATTTCACTGCAGGTGCCGGAAGGGAAACTGATTGGCATTATCGGTCCAAACGGCGCGGGAAAATCAACCTTGATCAAAACCATTCTCGGTCTTGTGCCAAGGGCTTCAGGAGACATCTCTATTTACGGCAAAGACTATAAGGATCAGCGGACAAGAATCGGGTATGTTCCGCAGCGCGGCTCGGTTGACTGGGATTTTCCCACAAGCGCGCTCGATGTCGTGCTGATGGGGAGATACGGCCGAATCGGCTTATTGAAAAAGCCCAAAAAAGCCGATGTGGAAATAGCAAAGGCTGCTTTAGCAAAAGTCGGGATGCTCGATTATGCGAAAAGGCAGATCAGCCAGCTGTCAGGCGGCCAACAGCAGCGGGTGTTTCTTGCCCGGGCGCTCTGCCAGGACGCCGACATTTATTTTATGGATGAACCGTTTGCCGGCGTTGATGCAGCGACAGAGCGGGCGATTATGACGCTTATGGCAGAACTCAAAGAAATAGGGAAAACAGTGCTTGTCGTCCACCACGACCTGCAGACCGCAGAGGATTATTTCGATTGGATTTTACTGCTTCATCTAAGAAAAATCGCTTTCGGACCGGCAGAAAACGTTTTTACGATTGATAACCTCCAAAAAACGTATGGAGGAAGGCTGACGTTCCTAAAAGATAAAGTGCTGGCAGAAGGACAGAAGGGGTGAGCACATTGTTTGATAGTTTGTGGCTGCAGCTCCAGCATCCAAATACACAGTGGGTGCTGGCGGGTACGCTTTTGCTCGGGGCGGCAAGCGGTGTTTTGGGCAGCTTTGTTCTGCTTAGAAAGCAAAGTTTAATCGGGGATGCGATGGCTCATTCAGCTCTGCCGGGAGTATGTCTCGCTTTTCTGTTCACCGGGCAAAAATCACTGCCATTCTTTTTGCTGGGAGCAGCGCTTGCCGGTTTGCTCGGGACATGGTTTATTCAGCTGATTCCGCGGCTTTCAAAAACAAAAGAGGATTCGGCGATCGGGATTGTTCTCTCTGTGTTTTTTGGTGTAGGAATCATACTGCTGACATATATCCAGCAGCAGGGATCGGGAAGCCAAAGCGGGCTTGATTCTTTTCTATTCGGCCAGGCGGCTTCATTGGTCAGACAGGATATCATGCTGATTGGAGGCATATCCACTGTATTGCTGTTCCTTTGCATTGTATTCTTTAAGGAGTTCACGTTGATTACGTTCGATCCTGCGTTTGGAAAGGGATTGGGCCTGCCAGTGCGCTTTTTAAACGGGCTTTTGGCTTTCCTTATTGTCTGTGCTGTCGTTATTGGGCTTCAGACAGTTGGTGTGATTTTAATGGCGGCTATGCTAATTACGCCAGCCATAGCTGCAAGGTATTGGACCGAGCGATTAGCCGGAATGGTGGTAATTGCCGGAATCGTAGGCGGTATAAGCGGCGTGGCCGGAACCTTGCTGAGCACGACGATGAATGGCATGGCGACGGGGCCATTAATGATTTTATCAGCAACAATGATGTTTCTCTTTTCCATGATTTGTGCCCCTAAGCGTGGATTGGCGGCAAAAGCGATAAGGCTGATAAGGCTGCGGCGCAGAACAAGCCGGGAGCAGGTGCTGCTAACAATTTATGAGCAATATGAAAACAATGATCTTTATGTAACGGCTGAAGGCATAAGAAAGAAAAGGCAGTTATCCCCTTCATTGTGCCGTAAGGTATTGAATGAAATGGAAAAAGAGAGCTTCATCGTGCGTATCGAAAACGGGATTTGGCAAGTGACTCGCACGGGGATAGAAAAAGGCTATTCCATTGCTTTGAAGCAGCGGATGTATGAAGTGTACCTCATGCATGAAATGGAGCTTGCGGATACAGAATTCGATCAGGAGGATTTTGTCCTGGAGCGTTTGCCTATGGAAACGAGAGAGCGGCTTTTTTCACTCTTAAAGCTGTATGGACGGATGCCTGAGATTCGAAGGGCGTCTCCTGATGCTGAGAAGGGACAGATCGCAAATGAGTTTTGAAGCATGGATTATCGCTACTGGTGTATTAGTCGGCGTAAGCTGCGCATTGATCGGCACATTTCTCGTGTTGAGACGAATGGCGATGCTGGCCGACGCAATCAGCCATACCGTGTTGCTTGGCATCGTCGGTGCTTTTCTTGTGACAGGAAGTCTTGACGGAATTCCTATGTTTATCGGCGCTGCCGTATCTGGTCTGTTAACGGCATTTTTGGTTCAGCTTCTTCACAGCAAGGGGGTTCAATCAGATGCCGCAATAGGAGTTGTATTTACATCCTTATTTGCAGTCGGCGTCATTCTGCTTTCTGTGTATGGAGCGAATGTCCATCTCGATATTGAGCACTCGTTAATGGGAGAAATCGCTTTTGTGCCGTGGAATACGGTCACGGTATTCGGAGTGGACATCGGGCCGCAAGCGTTTTGGATGCTGGCATCTGTTTTGGTTTTAAATGTAGTGTTGATAAGTGTGTGCTATAAGGAGTTCAAGATCGCTTCGTTTGATCCGCAAATGGCTTTGGCACTGGGTATACCGGTTTTGCTGATTCATTATGTGCAAATGGGGATGCTGTCGCTGACGACTGTGGCTTCCTTTGATTCGGTTGGTGCTGTATTGGTTGTGGCAATGCTGATTGTCCCGCCTGCTGCGGCTCATTTGCTGACTGACAGGCTGCTTTCTATGCTGATCCTCAGTGCGGTGATTGGAGGGCTATCAGCGGTCATGGGCTATTTCGCTGCAACGTGGCTTAATGTTTCGATTTCCGGAGCGATGGCAGCCATGACAGGTGTATGTTATGCAGGTGCCTTTTTGTTTTCACCTTCAAACGGGGTCATGGTAAAAAAGATGAGGACACTGAACATGCGAAAAGAAAGAGCTGGCTGATGCAGCTCTTTCTTTTGATTACAAATCATGCGGCTTAAACGTTTTGCAGTCCGTTTCCCGGCTGTTTTCAGCTGTTTCACCCGTATGGCTGACAACATAAATGGCATCAGCGGTACATTTGTTTCCTTTGCCCCAATAAGAACAGTTGTTGACTTCACATAGAATTTTCTGCTCCATGCCATCCCCTCCTTATAAAGGTTCTGGCTTAGTATAGCCGGCGGGCTGGTCCTCTATTCCTCCTGGCGGATATACCGTTTATCTCGCATAAACATCTTCCAGAAGAAATAGAACCCCGGAAAGAGAATGATAAATGCAACGATATACGTCGCAAACAGTGCCCTGAACGTTGCCGGCTCTGTGAAGCCCGACATGACTGTTACATCAGGGTAAATCATATAAGGGAGATGCGCCCGACCGTACGCATAGCTTGCCAGAAAGTACTGTACCGCAATCGCGACTAGTGCAAGCCGCGGCTTTCCGATGTTTTGGCCAAAGCTCTTGTTAGGCAGAAAAAGAGCAATCCCCGCAATGACAAATGTAATGAACGATGCAATAATCCAAGAGAAATCATTCATCATTCCGGTATAAAGCCAGTTCGCTTCATTTCGCATTGTCAGCATAATGCATACAGCAAACAGGAGTGAAATCGGGCCGGTAATCATGGCGCTCTTTCTGTAAGCGCGGTACGCATCCTGTTCCTCCGCCACATTTGAAAAATCAGCAAGCAGCAGCGAGGACAAAAATAAAGTGCTTAAAATCGCAAACCCGATAAATGAATAGGCGTTGGGGCTTGAAAAAATGTTAGACATGTTCAAGTTATAGATTCCGTCCGTTTTTTCTATAAATCCCCCGTGTGTTACCGGAAGCACCAAAATTAAAATAGCAGGGATGATAAAGCCGGAGATGCCGGAAATATATCTTAGTAATTTTCGTTCTTTCGCTGTGTTTGAAAAAACGAGAAACCCGCTTCGGATCGCTAACAGCAGTAAAATCATGCTGCCGGGAATTAATAAAACGGTTCCGAGCACGAATGTCGCGCCAGGGAAAAAGCTGAAAAGCGCCACGACGATGGCCACAATAAAGACGTTTGTGACCTCCCAAGTCGGGGACAGAAATCGGTTCGCAATATCGGTGGCTTTCATGTGCTCCTTGTTTAAATAGATCATAGACCAAAATCCCGCTCCAAAATCCATTGTCGCCATGACGGCGTAGATAAACACAAAGCCCCAGATAATTGAGATGGCGATCAGAGCGTCAGTTGAGATGTCCATTTGTCGATCTTCCTTCCATTTGGTTTCCTGTTTGCGGAGCCATTACGACTCCGCTGTATTTAAATCTTCGTCAACCGGGTGCTTGCGGAAATAGTACAGCAGCACGTAGACAACAGCAGCGCCTAACACGGCGTAAACAAATGTGAAAAATAAGAAGAGCACCCCGATGGAGCCGGTCGTTGTCACGACATCCGACGTTTTCAGGAGATGATAGATGACCCAAGGCTGCCGCCCGGTACAGGCGAAAATCCAGCCAAATTCAATGCCGATGATGCTAAAAGGTCCTGCTGTCATAAAAATGACCAATAGCCACGTCGGGAAACGGTCTTTCTTTAGCACCTTTCTCCAGACGACACCGATAATGGAATAAAGGATCAGCAGCATTCCTACTCCGACCATTGCATTAAACAGCGTGTGAATGAACAGCGGCGGCCATTCGTCTCTTGGAAATGCATTTAACCCTTTTACAACAGTGTCAAAGCGGTTCGCTGCCAAAAAGCTCAACGCCCATGGAATCTCGATGGCCCATTTGACTTTTTCTTCATTCGGGTCGGTAAAACCGCCGATAGCAAGAGGGGCATGAGATCTTGTTTCAAACAACCCTTCCGCGCCGGCTAGTTTTTCGGGCTGATATTCGTATAGCATCTGAGCTGATTCGTGCCCGTTCAGTGCTGTCACCAATGAAAAGATTCCGCCAATTGTCAGTGCAAGCAAAAGGGCTTTTCGGTGAAAGCGATAGACGTTTTCCTTTTTTCTCGACCGGATCATTTTATATGCGGCAACAGAAGCAACGATAAAGGCCCCCGTCATAAATGCAGACAGTACGACATGGCCGGCAGTAACAAAAAAGCTCGGGTTAAAAAACGCGGCCCAAGGATCAACATCTGTAATTTTTCCGTTTACAATTTTAAAGCCGGCCGGCGTACCTTCAAAGGCGTGAACATTTGTGATCAGAACAGCCGACGCAGCGGCACCGACTAACACAAAGAAAACAGCAACAATCCTCATCGCCGGTGACAAGCGGTCAGCGGCGTATACATAAATCGACATGAATAGAGCTTCAACAAAAAAAGCATAGATTTCAATTTGAAACGGCAGGGACATGACCCGTCCGATGACTTCCATAAATCCCGGCCATAAAAGTGCGAGCTGAGTGCCCGCTATCGTCCCGGTCGGTATGGCGACCCCCAGCAAAACGGCTTGTGCTTTCGTCCATCTCTTCGCCATAATCGCATAATGGTCATCTTTCGTTTTTTGATAGATCAATTCAGCCACTAAAATCATGAGCGGCAGACCGACGCCAAGCGTTGCGAAAATGATATGAAAGCCCATTGTTGTGCCAAAAAGGCTTCTGGCCAAAACTAAATCATCCACAATCGTAAACCACCTTTCGAAAGACGTTCTGTATGTATTTTGGGTTTATTATTTGCTTCCACGGTTAGATTATTCTTCCTATTCTTAAATGCCGTGAGGTTTACGATGTGAAAACGCAGGGAAGGATGTAAGGAGATTGACAAATCGTTTGTCAGGATATAAAATAAAACGTAATTATTACGATTTAGAAAGGGGATACACATGAAAGAAGGAATTCATCCAAAGAACCACAAAGTCATTTTTCAGGATGTCAACAGCGGATACCGTTTTCTCAGCACCTCTACTAAAACATCTAATGAAACAGCAGAGTGGGAAGATGGCAACACATATCCGGTCATAAAAGTAGAGGTCAGCTCTGACACGCATCCGTTCTATACAGGCCGCCAGAAATTCAATGAAAAAGGCGGACGAGTGGAGCAGTTCAAAAAACGCTATAATATGGGGAAATGAGGCAGACCTGAGGGTTTGTCTTTTTTTATGCCGAGTTTCATTTCGGTAAGGTGACGTACAGTCAGGCACTGTGATATATTTAAGAGTAAAAAGACAGAAAGGGTCAACTAGATATGAGCCTACTAAATGATATTCTTGAATTTAACAAGACATTTACTGAACAAAGGGAGTACGAAAAGTATCAGACGTCAAAATTTCCAGATAAAAAAATGGCGATTCTTTCTTGCATGGATACTCGTTTAGTTGAACTGCTGCCGCATGCGATGAATATGCGAAACGGTGATGTGAAAATCATTAAAAGTGCCGGTGCGCTAGTGACACACCCATTTGGGAGCATCATGAGAAGCTTGCTTGTCGCAGTGTACGAGCTGAACGCTGATGAGGTATGCGTGATCGGGCATCATGATTGCGGCATGAGCAAAATCAGCAGCAAAAGCATGCTTGAAAAAATCAAAGAAAGAGGAATTCCCGAAGAGCGCATCAAAACATTAATGTACTCCGGTGTGGACTTTGATCAATGGTTTAAAAGCTTTGATTCGGTGGAAGCGAGTGTGAAGGACAGCGTAAACGTTATTAAACATCATCCGCTGTTCCCGGAAAACGTTCCGGTCCATGGCTTAGTCATTGACCCTGAAACCGGCAAACTGGATCTTGTCGTAAACGGCTATAACAATTAATGTTTTTGTTTCTTTTCAGGTACGGGATCGACTCCTCCCGGATGAAACGGGTGGCATTTTAAAATTCGTTTGATGGTCAGCCATCCGCCTTTTAAGGCGCCATGTGTTTTAATCGCTTCAATTCCATATTGGGAACAAGTCGGATAGAAGCGGCATGTTGGCGGTGTCAGGGGAGAGATGAATTTTTGATATCCCCTGATCAGAGCGATAAATAGGGTTTTCATATGTCTTCAGCAACCTTTCTGATGCAAGTATAAGAAAAAAAACGCAGATTGAAAAGTTATTCGATAATTCTTATCGGAAAGGTATGTTATAATGGATTTACATTTTTAAAAAAGGGAGAGTGCCATTATGCCTTCAGTAGAAAGTTTTGAGCTTGACCATAATGCGGTTGTTGCTCCATACGTAAGACACTGCGGTGTGCACAAAGTAGGAACAGACGGCGTTGTTAATAAATTTGATATTCGTTTTTGCCAGCCGAATAAACAGGCGATGAAGCCTGATACCATTCATACACTTGAGCATTTGCTCGCGTTTACGATTCGCACTCACGCTGAGAAATATGATCATTTTGATATCATTGATATTTCTCCAATGGGCTGCCAAACCGGCTATTATCTTGTTGTGAGCGGAGAGCCGACACCAGCGGAAATCGTTGATCTGCTTGAAGATACAATGAAGGAAGCGGTAGACATTACGGAAATTCCGGCTGCAAATGAAAAGCAGTGCGGCCAGGCAAAGCTTCATGATCTGGAAGGCGCTAAACGTTTAATGCGTTTCTGGCTGTCACAGGATAAAGAAGAATTGTTAAAAGTATTTGGCTAAACAGAAAGTGACCTTTTTGCGGATAAGCAAAAAGGTCTTTTTTGTGACGTCTCCTATTTTCTGTACCATTTGCTGTAAGCGTTTGCTACTATTTAGGTAAACGATGAAAGGGTGATGGCATGAAAAAAATGTTGCTTGTTCTGCTTTTTTCTGCTTTTTTGCTTAGCGGGTGCGGATCTGGCGAAAACAAAGCAAACACAGCTGAGGCGCCAGAAGTATTGGATGTTAAACTGACCGGTCCTGAAAAAGTAAATCCCGGAGAAAGTGCCGTTTATGAAGCAGCGGTATCTTATGGTGACGAAGCGGTGACGGATGCCGATGAAGTGGAGTTTGAAGTGTGGAAAGAAGGAGAAAAAGAAGATAGCCACATGTATAAAGCGAAACAAGAAAAAGGTGTATATCAATTGAAAACAACGTTTAAGGAAGATGGTGTATACACTGTCCAATCCCATGTCACAGCAAAAAAACAGCATAGCATGCCGACGTTAAAAGTCCAAGTCGGAGACGCCGATGCTGCCAGTGCCCAGTCTGAAGACGAGCATTCACACAATCATTGACGTTTTGTATCAGAGCGAGTTTCTTGCGGTGGATCAATGGTGTGCTTTACATTGTAGGCTTTCACAGTCGTCCAAATGGTTACAAGCAATACAGCCAGCACAATCAAAATACTTACTGTAATGAGAAGCGTCATGACATTCCACCTCCCGTTTTTTAACAATTGTAGCATAATAAAAGAAATCGTGACAGATAAGGGTAAAAAAGAGGTTTTAACGAACGATATAAGGGGTATACATAGTCATATAACAAGGAGGAAGATAAACATGTCAGAACAATTGATTCAAGCGGTAAACAAACAAGTAGCGAACTGGACAGTCATGTATGTGAAATTACATAACTATCACTGGTATGTGAAAGGGAAAGATTTTTTCACTCTTCATGAAAAGTTTGAGGAACTGTATAACGAAACGGCAACTTATATTGATGACTTAGCAGAACGTCTTTTGGCGCTGAATGGAAAACCGATTGCGACAATGAAGGAATCCTTGGAAACGGCTTCTGTCAAAGAAGCGGAAGGAAATGAAACGGCTGAGCAAATGGTTCAGAGCGTATATGATGATTTCACAGTCATCGCGGAAGAGCTCAAAAACGGCATGGATTTAGCTGACGAAGTCGGAGACGAAACAACAGGGGACATGCTTCTTGCGATCCATCAAAATATTGAAAAACACAATTGGATGCTGAAAGCTTACCTCGGATAAATCCAAAAAAGATAAGCCGGATGTCTTATAAAAGACATCCGGCTTTTGATTTTGTAACGAAAAAAATAGGCGACAACTAGTCCATTTTTCTGAAAAATCCAATCCGTTCGGCTTGTTTTCCATAGAATAATGTAAGGCCGTTTCTGTGAAAGGATGTTGGTATAAATGGATAGAGACTTTGGCATCTTTTCGTTTTTCGCAGTCAGCGTTTCAGCAGCGGGGTTTTTCTTCGGAGGTTTTCAGTATTCATTCCTGATTTTGCTCTCTCTTATGGCCATTGAATTTATCAGTACGACCTTGAAGGAAACGATTATTCACAAGCTGGCATTTAAAAAGGTATTTACCCGGCTTGTCAAAAAATTAGTCACGCTGGCTCTGATCTCTGTATGCCACTTTTTTGATCAGCTGCTGAATACACAGGGGTCAATGCGTGACTTGGCAATTATGTTTTATATTCTTTATGAATCTGTGCAAATTGTAGTGACAGCCAGCTCTCTTGGCATACCGGTTCCTCAGATGCTCGTCGATCTTTTAGAAACGTTAAAAAATAAATTCAAGCGCAAACCGTAACTTTTACCTGTTCGCGGGTCATAATAAAGCCCAGGCGCCAGTCGCACATTCTGGCAAAAGGCACGGCAAAAAACTGTACGAGCTGGTCTTGTATGCTTTGACCCTGATGGCGTGCTGGGTTTCCCTTATTTTTTGATAAAAGGCTTCCGAAGAAACATAACTGTGGTATGATGTATGGAAGATAGCTAGGAACGGATTTGAGGGATAAACATGTACGAGTTTAAAGATTATTATCAGAATACTGTTCAGCTTTCCTTTGACGATCAGCCCTTCTCGGACAGCCCGAAGCATGTCTGGGTGATTTGCCGTTTTGGCGACAAATGGCTTTTAACAGAACATGAGGACAGAGGCTATGAGTTTCCAGGCGGAAAAGTAGAGCCGATGGAGTGCGCAGAAGAGGCAGCGCTCCGGGAAGTAAAGGAAGAGACGGGTGCGAGAGTGAAAAGCCTTAAGTACCTCGGACAGTATAAAGTTCTCGGGAAAGAAAAAGTGATTGTAAAAAATATATATTTTGCAGATATAGAAAAGCTCGAAAAGCAAGCGGATTACTTTGAAACGAAAGGCCCGGTTCTGTTTCAAGAGCTTCCGGAAAACCTTTCCCGCAATAAAAAATTCAGCTTTATTATGAAGGATTCCGTTCTTCCGATCAGTTTGAAAAAACTGAAAGAAGCTGGATGGATCGAATAAAAAACCCGGCATTTTTGCCGGGTTTTTTATGTCCTGCCCTTCGTCCATTTCTTTTCCAGGAGCTCTACGCCCTGATACATCAGAGTGGCGAATATGGCGATGATCAGCAGGCTTAAGAAGACGAGCGTAAAATTGAAGACTTGGAAACCATAAATAATCATATATCCTAATCCGACTTTAGAGACAAGGAATTCCCCTACAATGACGCCAACCCATGATAACCCGACATTTACTTTCAGTGTTGATATAATAGCGGGAGAGGAGGCCGGCAGAATCACTTCTTTAAAAATGACCCATTTCTTGGCGCCGAATGTTTTCATGACTTTTAAATAGTTTTCGTCAACCTCTTGGAAGGCGGTGTAGACGACGATGGTTGTGATAATGACGCTGATGATGGCTCCCATTGCAATAATGCTGATAAAACTCGGACCGAGCGCAACAATCAGGATTGGGCCCAGCGCCACTTTCGGCATTGCATTCAAAATAACGAGATACGGATCTAAAATTCTGGCAAGCCGGTTAGACCACCATAACAAAGCAGCGAGGCACGTGCCCACAAACGTTCCAAGCAAAAAGCCAAGCACCGTTTCGAATAAAGTGACGCCGATATGTGACAGTAAAGACCCGTCACCGAGTTTCTCCAGCAATAAATGCCATACAGCTGACGGAGAGCTGAAGATCAGCGGATCAATCCAGCCGAGCCTGCTGGAGATTTCCCAACCCGAGAAGAAAAGAATGAATATGGCTAGCTGAAAAGAATGGACGTTCCATTTTTCCTTTTTCTGTTTTAATTGATATTGCTCGTGAAGCAGATCAATGGTTTCTTTGCTGTTTCTCAAGAGAATTCAGCTCCTTCCATATCGTCTGAAACAGCGTCTGGAAGGATGGCTCCTGGCGGGCATCAAAAGGCATCATCGCGGCCAATTCCTTAGGAATGGTAAAAATCTGATGGATGGTGCCCGGCTGATTTGAAAATAAATAGATTGTATCGCTCATCGCTATCGCTTCCCCTATATCATGTGTGACTAGCACTGCTGTTTTTTGATACTCCTTTAATGTGCGGAATACCAGGTTTTCCAATGCCAGCTTTGTCTGAAAATCAAGCGCGGAAAATGGCTCATCCAGCAAAAGCAGACTTGGATCTGGCGCAAGTGTTCTTGCAAGTGCGGCCCGCTGGCGCATTCCGCCTGACAGCTCTTTCGGATATTTTTTCTCCACATCTATGAGGCCGAACTCTGGCAATAGGCCGAGTGCAGCTGCCTTGCTTTCTTCCGTTAATGTGCCGGCGATTTTTAAACCGAGAAGCACATTTTCCTCGATAGATTTCCAGGGAAATAAGTAATCCTGCTGAAGCATGTAGCCAATGTTATGTTCTTTTTGATTCGGCTCACGGCCTTCAATCAGAACTCTGCCCTCCGATGGCTCAATCAGGCCGGCGATAATGGAAAGCAGTGTCGTTTTTCCGCAGCCGCTCGGGCCGAGAAATGAGATGAAATCACCTTTTGCTGCATCAAAATGAATATCCCGCACGGCCGTCGTTTTTTCTTTAACAGAAAAATAAGTATGGGTTACATGGTCGACATGTAAGAAAGACATAGATGGCGCCTCCTATTTTTCCGAGGTGACTTTTTCGGCAATATGTTTATTTACAAGCTGATTATATGGAATGTGCTTCGGCAGTTCTCCCGATTGATCCATAATGGTTTGGAGCAGCTCCCATTCTTTTTCGTTTAGCAGGGGATCTGGCGAATACGATTGCTGCTTTTTATAACGTTCGATGGATGTTTCGATCACTTCTGGGTCAGTATCATCAAATTCATCTTTAATGGCGTCTGTGATGTCCTTTGCCGAATGATTTTCCACCCACTGCTGCGCCTTATAAATGGCTTTTGTAAACTTGACGGCTGTATCTTCATGTTTCTTCAGATAGCTTTGTTTCGCCATAAAAGTCGTATAAGGAACCTGGCCGGATTCTTCTCCAAAAGAAGCTACGATATGTCCGATCCCTTTTTTCTCAAAGAGGGAAGCTTGCGGTTCAAAGAGCTGTACATACTCGCCGGTTCCAGATGCAAATGCATTGGCGATATTGGCGAAGTCTATGTTCTGGATCAGGTCAATATCCTTATGCGGATCAATTTTATGTTTGTTCAGCACATACTCGCCGACCATTTGCGGCATGCCGCCTTTTCTCTGGCCGAGAAACGTTTTCCCTTTCAGCTGATCCCAATCAAAGTGTTCAACATCTTCCCTTGCGACTAGAAATGTTCCGTCTGTCTGAGTCAGCTGAGCGAAGTTAATGACGGGGTCTTTGGCCCCTTGTGCTTCGACATAAATAGATGTTTCTGACCCGACAAGTGCGATGTCTGAGCCGTTTGAAAGAAGCGATGTCATCGTTTTGTCGCCGCCCCAGGTCGTATTTACATCCACATCAAGCCCTTCTTCCTTGAAAAATCCTTTAGACTCAGCAACATATAAAGGCGCGTAAAAAATCGAATGGGTCACTTCAGCTACTTTGACTTTGGTGAGCGTTTCTTCCTTCTTGCAACCTGTCAGGGCGATGATCAGAAATATACTGCAGACACAGGCGCAGCCCAGCCTTAACCATTTGTTCACATAGACAACCTCCTTATTTAGCATCAAGTTAATATCCTTTTTTGCTTTACATATCGTATGATGGGTATAAAAATGTGTGAATGCCTAATCAGGTTTCTCCGGATGCCATTTTGGAGAAAGGAAAACATATAGAGAAAGGAGGCGGCTGCTTTGATTGTTGAGAAAAGAAGATTTCCGTCGCCAAGTCAGCATGTGCGACTGTATACGATCTGCTATCTTTCAAATGGTTTACGGGTAAAGGGCCTTCTGGCTGAGCCGACGGCACCGGGACAATATGACGGATTTTTATATTTGCGCGGCGGAATTAAAAGCGTGGGCATGGTTCGGCCGGGCCGGATTATCCAGTTTGCATCCCAAGGATTTGTTGTGTTTGCTCCTTTTTACAGGGGGAATCAAGGGGGAGAGGGCAACGAGGATTTTGCGGGAGAAGACAGGGAGGATGCCTTTTCTGCATTTCGCCTGCTTCAGCAGCATCCAAATGTCAAGAAGGACAGAATCCATATTTTCGGGTTTTCCCGCGGCGGAATTATGGGAATGCTCACTGCGATTGAAATGGGGCAGCAGGCGGCTTCATTTGTTTCCTGGGGAGGCGTCAGTGATATGATCCTTACATATAAGGAGCGGGAGGATTTACGGCGAATGATGAAAAGAGTCATCGGCGGAACACCGAAAAAGGTGCCTGAGGAATACAAATGGAGAACACCATTTGACCAAATAAACAAAATTCAGGCCCCCGTGCTATTAATCCATGGAGAAAAAGACCAAAACGTTTCGATTCAGCATTCCTATTTATTTGAGGAGAAACTAAAACAGCTGCATAAGCCGGTAGAGACGTGGTACTACAGTAAATTCACACATTATTTTCCCCCGAAAGAAAACCGGCGTATCGTGCGGCAGCTCACACAATGGATGAGAAACCGCTGAAGGTGAAATATGTTATCATAAAGAAAAAAGAGAACGAAAGGGGATTTCACTTTGGGAATGCCTGTTGAATTTAATACACTGATTGTGACAAAAGGAAAAGAAGTTCGCATAGATGAAAATATATTCACGTTAGAAAAAGACGGATACCGAGTATATCCGATGGAGATCCCAATGGATGTGCGCAAAACAAAGTTCGGCGAAAAGTCGGGCACAGCTGAGGTGCAGAAGCTTCAATGGGAAGGCGGCCGGACCATCATTACGTACAAGCTGACTTCTTTGCATTCTGTCAATTAAAACAAGCCAAGAGCGTAATTGCTCTTGGCTTTTGCTTTTTAAACGAGAGGGCCGCCTGCCTGTGCAATGGCATCTGTATGTGCGAACTTTTTGAAATTCTCTTTGAATTCATTTGCGAGGTAGACAGCCTTTTCTCTGTATTCTTCCTTGTTGGTCCACGTGTTTTCAGGCTGAAGAATATGATCAGGAACGCCAGGAACGTGAAGTGGAATGTGAAGGCCGAAAATATCGTCAGTCATCATTTCTGCATCCTCTAATTTGCCTTCAATCGCTGCTTTGACCATCGCTCTAGTGTAAGAAAGCTTCATCCGTTCGCCTGTGCCGTAGCCGCCGCCGGTCCATCCGGTATTGACCAGGAAAACGTCTGCGCCGTGTTCATCGATCTTTTTGCCGAGCATTTCAGCATAGACGTGAGCTGGAAGCGGCAGGAATGGTGAGCCGAAGCATGTGGAGAACGTCGTTTCAGGAGATGTCACACCGCGTTCGGTTCCGGCAAGCTTGCTCGTATAGCCGCTCAAGAAATGGTACATCGCCTGCTCCTTCGTCAGTTTGCTGATCGGCGGCAGGACTCCGAAAGCGTCGGCCGTTAAAAAGACAATTGCTGAAGGATGGCCAGCCATGCTTGGGGTCACGATGTTGTCAATCATATGGATCGGGTAAGCTGCACGCGTGTTTTCAGTATAGAAAGAATCATCATAATTGGCTTCGCGTGTATCTTCATCAACCACAACATTTTCGAGAACCGACCCGAAGCGGATCGCGTTAAAAATCTGAGGCTCCTTTTCTTCGCTTAAATGAATGCACTTGGCGTAGCATCCGCCTTCGATATTAAAGACACCTGTGTCAGACCAGCCGTGTTCATCGTCACCGATCAGTTTGCGGTCAGCGTCTGCTGACAGGGTGGTCTTGCCTGTTCCGGACAACCCGAAGAAAAGAGCGACATCGCCTTCTTCACCGACATTGGCGGAGCAATGCATAGATAAAATATCTCTTTCAGGGAGCAGGAAATTCATAATGGAGAAAATGGATTTCTTCATTTCGCCGGCATACTCTGTTCCGCCGATTAAAATCGTCCGCTTTTCAAAAGAGACAATAATAAAGGTTTCGGTATGTGTGCCATCTGTTTTTGGATCTGCTTTGAAATGCGGAGCAGAAAGAATGGTAAATGGCTGTTCAACAGTTTTCTTATCGTTGCCTTCCGGGCGGATAAACAGCTGTCTGGCGAATAAATTGTGCCATGCGAACTCATTCACGACGGTGATTGGCAGCCTGTATTTTTCATCTGCTCCGGCAAATCCTTCGAAAACAAACAGCTCATCCCGCTGTTTCAGGTAGCTGACGACTTTGGTGTACAGCCTGTCAAACGCTTCTTCTGAAATCGGCTGGTTCACCGTTCCCCAATCGATCTTATTTTTCGTGCTTTCTTCCTCTACGATGAATTTGTCTTTAGGTGAACGCCCTGTGTAAGCACCTGTAGTCGCCCGAACGGCACCCGTAGATGTTAAAATGCCTTCGTTCCGGGAGAGTACTTTTTCTGTAAGCTGTGCTGCTGATAAATTATGACGCACATTTGGACTTGTTAATAAGGCTTGTAAATCAGCGGTCAAATCAACTGAGTTCATATGAAACCTTCCTTTATCGTTTTTTGTGTTTTGCTAATTGTGAATTAGTATAACATATATTTTCAAATAGTCTATACTATTTATCATTTTTTGTGTGTGCGTTTTCCAATGTTTTCCCTCGATATAGGTGCCTATTTCTTTTGAATCATATTGACATTGCAAACCCTTTTACGATAAGATATTTCATTGAGCGGATACTCTTATCCCGAGCTGGCGGAGGGACAGGCCCTATGAAGCCCAGCAACCGGTTTCTCTGTGATTTATTATGTTCAACTATGTGAGACAACCAAGGTGCTAACCTGTTGCAAGGTTGTATGATTCCTTGAGCGATAAGAGTGAAAGGCACAAAGACCAAACCCTTTCCTCGATGGAAAAGGTTTTTTTATTTCATAAATATGCCAATTAACATTCTCTAATATAAAGTTACATTGTATAAGAGGGAGCGAGTTCCGTATCATATATACAAGGTCTTTCGGGAGGCCTTGTGCAGGAGGAAGCAAATCATGAGTAAAAATCGTCGTTTATTTACATCAGAATCTGTTACGGAGGGGCATCCGGATAAAATCTGTGACCAGATTTCTGACAGCATTTTAGATGAAATTTTAAAGAAAGACCCTAACGCGCGTGTTGCTTGTGAAACGTCTGTGACAACAGGTTTGGTTCTTGTCAGCGGAGAGATCACAACATCTACGTATGTTGACATTCCGAAAACGGTTCGCCAAACCATTAAAGAAATCGGATACACACGTGCAAAATACGGATTTGATGCGGAAACTTGTGCAGTTTTAACATCAATTGATGAGCAGTCTGCTGATATCGCGATGGGTGTAGACCAAGCGCTTGAAGCCCGTGAAGGCACAATGAGTGACGAAGAAATAGAAGCGATTGGTGCGGGTGACCAAGGATTAATGTTCGGTTATGCGTGCAACGAAACGAAAGAGCTTATGCCTCTTCCAATTTCACTTGCCCATAAATTAGCCCGCCGCCTGAGTGAAGTCCGTAAAGAAGATATTCTTCCGTACCTTCGCCCTGACGGCAAAACACAGGTAACGGTTGAGTACGATGAAAATAACAAACCAGTCCGCATTGACGCGATTGTAATTTCAACTCAGCATCATCCTGAAATTACGCTTGAGCAAATTCAGCGCAACATTAAAGAACATGTAATCAATCCGGTTGTTCCTGAAGAGCTGATTGATGAAGAAACAAAATATTTCATCAACCCTACAGGACGTTTCGTAATCGGAGGCCCTCAAGGGGATGCGGGACTTACAGGACGCAAAATCATCGTTGATACGTACGGCGGCTATGCACGCCACGGCGGAGGCGCGTTCTCAGGTAAGGACGCGACGAAGGTAGACCGTTCTGCAGCTTATGCGGCAAGATACGTTGCGAAAAACATCGTTGCGGCTGAGCTTGCTGATTCTTGCGAAGTACAGCTTGCTTACGCGATCGGTGTTGCACAGCCTGTGTCAATCTCAATCAACACATTCGGTTCCGGAAAAGCTTCTGAGGAAAAACTGATTGAAGTTGTTCGCAATAACTTTGATTTACGACCTGCCGGCATTATCAAAATGCTTGATTTGCGCCGTCCGATCTACAAACAAACTGCTGCGTACGGCCACTTTGGACGTCACGATGTTGACCTTCCTTGGGAGCGCACAGACAAAGCGGAGCAGCTGCGTAAAGAAGCGTTAGGAGAATAATTTTATAGCCGCTTACTGGTTAAGCGGCTTTCCCTTTTTTACGTTGTATTCATGTTTATTTTTTTACATAACCGTGAAACCAAATACTATTCACAGCGTCTATAAATAGGGGTTCAATGATGACAATTTTAATTATGGAGGCAATACTATGTGTGGATTTGTCGGGGTTTTTAACAAGCATCCGTTAGCTCAAACCGCTGATCAAGAAGAACTAATCAAACAAATGAACCAAATGATCGTTCACCGCGGTCCTGACAGTGATGGATATTACCATGATGAGCACGTCGGATTCGGATTCAGACGGCTCAGCATTATTGATGTAGAAAATGGCGGACAGCCTTTATCATATGAAGATGAAGCATATTGGATTATCTTTAACGGAGAAATCTATAACTATATTGAACTGAGAGAAGAACTTGAAGCTAAGGGGTATACTTTCAACACGGATTCGGACACAGAGGTTCTTCTTGCGACTTACCGTCACTATAAAGAAGAAGCGGCGTCCAAATTGCGCGGTATGTTTGCCTTTCTGATTTGGAATAAAAACGATCATGTGCTTTATGGAGCAAGAGATCCATTTGGCATCAAACCGTTGTACTACACAACAATCAATGATCAGGTTTATTTTGCCTCAGAGAGAAAAAGTTTAATGGTTGCTCAAAATGAGATTGAAATAGATAAAGAGGCACTGCAGCAATACATGTCCTTCCAATTTGTTCCTGAACCAAGCACGCTTGATGCCAATGTGAAAAAAGTAGAGCCGGGTTCACAGTTTACAATCCGCCCGGACGGTAATATCACATTTAAAACGTATTTCAAAGCGAACTTCAAGCCTGTGCAGACTGAAGAAGATAAGCTTGTGAAAGAAGTCAGAGACGCGATTTATGACTCTGTAAACGTTCATATGAGAAGTGACGTTCCTGTCGGTTCATTCCTGTCTGGCGGAATTGATTCTTCCTTTATTGTATCCGTTGCGAAAGAATTTCATCCAAACTTAAAAACTTTCTCTGTCGGATTCGAGCAGCAGGGCTTCAGTGAAGTCGATGTAGCGAAAGAAACTGCGGCGGCGCTGGGCATTGAAAATATCAGCAAAGTCATTTCGCCTGAGGAATACATGAATGAGCTTCCAAAGATTGTATGGCATTTTGATGATCCGCTTGCTGATCCGGCTGCGATTCCGTTGTATTTTGTTGCAAAAGAAGCGAAAAAACATGTAACGGTTGCTTTATCAGGTGAAGGTGCGGACGAGCTCTTCGGCGGATATAACATTTACCGTGAACCGCTTTCGCTTAAACCGTTTGAGCGCATTCCGTCCGGCCTGAAAAAGATGCTTCTGCACGTTGCGGCCGTTATGCCTGAAGGAATGAGAGGAAAGAGCCTGCTTGAGCGCGGCTGCACGCCGCTTCAGGATCGTTACATCGGTAACGCAAAAATCTTTGAAGAGCCTGTCAAAAAACAGCTGCTGAAGCATTATAATCCGAACCTTTCATATCGCGATGTGACGAAGACTTACTTCACAGAGAGCAGCTCATACAGCGATATCAACAAAATGCAGTATGTCGATATCCACACTTGGATGCGCGGCGACATTTTGTTAAAAGCGGATAAAATGACGATGGCGAATTCCTTGGAACTGCGTGTGCCGTTCTTGGATAAAGTGGTATTTGACGTTGCTTCAAAGATTCCTGATGAGCTCAAAACGAAGAACGGCACGACAAAGTACCTTCTTCGCAAAGCAGCTGAAGGAATTGTGCCTGAGCACGTATTAAACCGCAAAAAGCTTGGTTTCCCTGTACCGATCCGTCATTGGCTGAAAAACGAAATGAACGCATGGGTGCGGAACATTATTCAGGAAAGCCAAACAGATGCTTATATCCACAAGGATTATGTCCTTCAGCTTCTTGAAGACCACTGTGCAGACAAGGCCGATAACAGCCGTAAAATCTGGACAGTACTGATCTTTATGATCTGGCACAGCATCAATATTGAAAAACGGTATATGCCTGAAGAGCTGAGCCATCAGCCTAAAGAAGTCATCTTTGTATAACAGACAAGGCTTTCGATTCGTCGAAAGCCTTGTTATTATCCCTTTATTTCTCCAGCATCATTGATGACCCAATCCACACGAAAGATTCAGAAAAATGTTTTATTGATAATTTTTTCTAGGGGAGAAGAAAGCATGCAAAAACAAAAACAAGAGCTGCACCGCGGACTTGAGCAAAGGCATATTTCTTTAATGTCATTAGGAGCTGCAATAGGAGTAGGATTGTTCCTTGGTTCCGCATCAGCTATTCAATTAGCAGGGCCGGGAATTTTGGCAGCGTATGCCGCAAGCGGCCTGATCATGTTTTTTATTATGAGAGCACTTGGGGAAATGGCTATTCAAAAGCCGGTCGCTGGCTCCTTCAGCAGGTATGCGCGTGATTATTTGGGACCGCTTGCAGGCTATCTCACAGGATGGAACTACTGGTTTTTATGGGTTGTCACCTGTATGGCTGAAATCACTGCTGTCGGTATTTATATGGGGTACTGGTTTCCGGACGTGCCGAACTGGATTTGGGCATTATCCGCGCTGATCATCATGACGGGTGTTAATTTCTTGGCTGTTAAAGCTTACGGAGAGCTGGAATTCTGGTTCGCTTTGATTAAGATTGTTGCAATCTTATCTATGATTGCTGTCGGGTTGTTGATGATTATTGCAGGGGTCGGCAATGGAGGCATTGCAACCGGAATCAGCAATTTGTGGAACAACGGAGGATTTTTCCCACATGGAATAAAAGGAGTTTTATTGTCACTCCAAATGGTGATGTTCGCTTATTTAGGGATCGAAATGATCGGAGTGACGGCTGGTGAAGTGAAAAACCCGCAAAAATCATTAGCCAAAGCAATTGATACAGTTTTTTGGCGTATTTTGATTTTTTATGTCGGTGCTTTATTTGTCATTATGTCTATTTATCCATGGCAGGAAATTGGCTCAAAGGGAAGCCCGTTTGTTCTCACATTTGAAAAAGTGGGCATTCCGTCGGCTGCCGGCATCATTAATTTTGTCGTCTTGACAGCCGCGCTGTCTTCCTGTAACAGCGGCATATTCAGCACAGGGCGCATGCTGTTTAACTTAGCGGAACAGGGTGAGGCGCCAAAACCTTACGGACAGCTGACAAAAGGCGGCATCCCGGGAAAAGCTGTTCTGGCTTCAGCGGGTGCTTTATTGGTTGGCGTGCTGTTAAACTATGTTGTACCTGCAAAGGTATTTACTTGGGTCACAAGCATTGCGACGTTCGGAGCGATTTGGACGTGGGCGATCATTTTGCTTTCTCAAATTAGCTACCGGAAAAGCTTGCAGCCGGAAGAAAAGAAACATTTAAAATACAAAATGCCTTTGTTTCCGTTTACGTCTTATGTATCATTGGCATTTTTGGCATTTGTCGTTATTCTTATGGCTTACAGTCCGGATACAAGAGTAGCCGTGATTGTCGGGCCGCTATGGTTTCTGATCTTACTTGCTGTGTATTATGGAAAAGGTTTTCATAAGAAAAATGCGTCTGCTGACAGCAAACGAAATATCAGCTGACAAAAAGAGCTCCTTGGGGGCTCTTTTTGTGTATGCACATAGAAAAATAGAGAACAGGAAAGAATAGGAATGTGTTTTTTGCATTGGCTGCTTTCAGTTGCGGATCATGTTTTTATGATAAGATAAAAGTCATACGTTTGATGTCACATGTGAACGTTTTATGGAGAATTTAAAACCCGAACTTTGATTAGGTCCGGGTAAACAATGGTTATTGCTTTCAAACATAATTTGAAAAATGGTAAAGTAAGACGAAGCTGGTCTTATGTTTGTTGAAGTGATTTATAGTATTGGCCCTTTGTTACATATTCCGACCGTATTCTTTGCATATCGTTTCGGTCTTCTTCGGTCAAAGGGCGGATGACTTTTGCAGGACGGCCAAAGGCGAGGTGGCCAGGCGGGATGATTTTTCCCGGCGGGACAAGACTCCCGGCACCAATAAAGGCACCTTCGCCAACTTCGGCTCCGTCTAAAATGATTGAGCCCATGCCGATTAAGGCGTTCTTTCGGATAATAGCGCTATGAAGTGTAACCTGATGCCCGATTGTGGCGTCATCTTCAATGAGAAGCGTCTGGTTCGGACTTTGATGGAGGCAGCTCAAATCTTGTATATTGACTCTGTTCCCGATTCTGGTCGGCGCGACATCTCCCCTTATGACAACAGAAAACCAAATGCTGGACTGTTCTCCGATCACGACGTCACCGGTAATTGTGGCATTATCAGCTACAAAGGCTGTTGGGTGAATATCTGGCTTATGTTCGTTATAAGGGTAGATCATAACATTCATCCTTCTTTCTCTATTTATTTAAAATGGTATGAGGTGAACAGCATGTGGACCTGGAAAGCAGACAGACCTGTTGCAGTGATTGTGATGATCCACGGAGCAAGTGAATATCACGGACGATATAAATGGCTGATTGAAATGTGGAGATCTTCGGGTTATCACGTTGTTATGGGCGATTTGCCGGGCCAGGGGACAACCACGAGGGCCAGAGGTCATATTCGCTCATTTCAAGAATACATTGATGAAGTAGAAACTTGGATAGATAAAGCGCGAACCTTTGAGCTGCCGGTATTTCTGCTCGGTCACAGCATGGGCGGCCTGGTCGCGATTGAATGGTTTAAGCAGCAAAGAAATCCCCGCATTACGGGAATTATTTTATCATCACCGTGTCTTGGACTGCAAATTAAAGTCAATAAAGCACTTGACCTTGCATCAAGAGGACTGAATGTTATTGCTCCGTCGCTTAAGGTTGATTCGGGATTATCAATTGATATGGCGACCCGCAATGAGGAAGTGATCGAGGCTGACCAAAATGACTCGTTGTATGTCAGGAAAGTATCTGTGAGATGGTACAGAGAACTGTTAAAAACAATTGAGTCAGCGATGGTGCCGACAGATGCGTTTTTGAGAGTCCCGCTTCTGGTTATGCAGGCCGGTGACGACAAGCTTGTCGACAAAACGATGGTTAAAAAGTGGTTTTCAGGTGTTGCTTCCCACAATAAAGCGTATAGAGAGTGGGAAGGGCTTTATCATGAAATATTTAATGAACCCGAAAGAGAAGATGTCTTTAAAGCAGCAAGAGCGTTTACTGATCAATATATTTGAACTAGTTGGGGGTGCATGTGTTGACAGTACCGGAACATCCTTTTGGACTGATGGCAAAAGTATATCGAGATATTTTTCCGCTCGTTCATCAAGAGCTGGACATATGGAAACAAAAATCAGAATCAATTCATAACAGTGAATTAAAAGCACAGGCAACCGCAAGCATACGAGACAAAACGTTCCACTGTGAAGGCGGCGGCATACTGGCCTTATTGTCAGGCAATCAAAAGCAGAAATGTGTCGAGTTTATCATTGCGTATCAAACGATCAGTGATTATCTGGACAATTTGTGTGACCGCAGCACCTCACTTGATCCGCAGGATTTTCGGATGCTCCACACCTCAATGCAGGACGCACTTACTGTGGGAGCAGAACCGCAAAATTACTATCAATTCAGAGAAGAACAGGATGACAGCGGATATTTGCATGAACTGGTCAAAACATGCCAGCGTGTACTTGGTTCCATTGAGCACTACGACATGATTAAACCTTATCTGCTTGAACTGTGCGGCTATTATTGTGATTTGCAGGTGCATAAGCACGTCATTGAGCATGAGCGTGTTCCGCGTCTTGAGAAGTGGTTTACTCAATATGCACCTGAACTGCCTGAGATGGAATGGTATGAATTTTCAGCCTGTGCAGGATCGACGCTGGGTATTTTCTGCCTTGTCGCGTATTCGTTCCAGCCTGATTTCACAGAAAACACCGCTAAAAAAATCCGCAATAGTTACTTTCCTTACATACAAGGTCTTCACATTCTGCTTGATTATTTGATTGATCAAGAGGAGGACTTGCTGGAAGGGGATTTGAATTTCTGCTCGTATTATCAGTCGCATGAAGAAATGATGAAGCGGCTTGAACACTTTATCCATAAAGCCGACGAACATTTGCAAGGCATTCCGCATGAAAACTTCCATCGTTTAATCAACCGCGGCTTGCTTGGCGTTTATTTGTCAGATGATAAAGTGGCGGGCCAAAAGGAAATGGGCCGGCTCGCGAAAAAGCTCATCAAAGCAAGCGGCAAAACCTCCTTTTTCTTCTATATCAACGGAAGAGCCTACCGTAAATTTCAAAAAATGGCCTGGATCAAAAATTCAAAGAAAAAAGCTCAAATCATTTGCTGATTTGAGCTTTTTTTTCGATGGCGACAATAAATGGCGGGTCATTTTGCTGATTGATAAATCCGTATGTTAATACGCGGGCTGTTTGCTGGTCCAAGTCCCGGCAAAAGTCGAGCACATCGTTTTTTTCAGCTTTGCCTTCCGGATGGCCATGATAGACGACCAGAACAATCAGGCCCTCATCTTTCATGATGCTGAGTAGCTGTTCGATTGCTTTGATCGTTGAACGGCCGTTCGTCGTAATCGATTTGTCCCCGCCCGGGAGATAGCCAAGGTTGAACACAGCAGCTGCTACTTTTCCATGCGTTTCCGGCGGAAGGGATTCGGCGATTTTGTCATGGCTTTTGTGAAATAAGGTTGTCCGTGCTTGATATGTGTCACCGAGCCGTTCCTTCGTATTGGCCACGGCTGATTCTTGGATGTCAAATGCGTATACATGGCCGTTTTCACCGACAAGCTCTGCTAAAAACTGCGTATCGTGTCCGTTGCCCATTGTCGCATCTACAACGATATCTCCTTCTCCCGCGGCCATTTTCAGCAGCTCTTTGCTGTAAGGAAGGATTTTTTTCAACATCATAGCGCTGATTCCTCCTCAAGCCGCTGAAAGAACTTTCCTTGATAGCTGCCGCGGTTTTCAAGCTCTTTATTAATGGCGCCAAGCACTTCCCATTTGTTGACGCTCCACATCGGCCCGATCATTAATTCTATCGGTCCGTCACCTGTAATGCGGTGGACGATCATTTCGGGTGGAATGATTTCAAGCTGATCGCAGACGAGCTGCACATATTCATCTTGAGAAAGGAATTCCAGTTTTCCCTTTTCATATTGCTTGACCATCGGTGTGCCTTTCAATAGGTGCAGCAAATGGATTTTAATGCCCTGTACGTCCAAATCTGCGACGGCCTTTGCCGTTTCCATCATCATGTTCCGGTCTTCCAAAGGCAGTCCGTTGATAATATGCGAGCAGACACGTATGCCGTGTTTTCTTAATTTATTGACGCCTTCCACATAGCAGTTAAAATCATGGGCACGGTTGATCAGAAGAGCAGTTCGTTCATGAACCGTTTGAAGCCCAAGCTCCACCCACAGATATGTGCGTTCATTCAGCTCTGCCAAATAGTCCACGACATCATCTGGCAGACAGTCCGGACGTGTGGCGATCGAAATGCCAACGACATCATCGAGCGCGAGGACGGATTCGAATTTCTCACGAAGCACCTCAACCGGCGCGTGCGTATTGGTGAAAGCCTGAAAGTAGGCGATGTATTTGCCGTCCTTCCATTTTTCGTGCATGCGGTTTTTGATGTCATGGAATTGCGTAATTAAATCATCGGCCCGATTTCCGGCAAAATCGCCTGAACCTGCTGCGCTGCAAAATGTACAGCCGCCGTGAGCAACGGTGCCGTCCCGGTTCGGACAGTCAAAGCCGCCGTCCAGCGCCACTTTAAACACCTTATGGCCAAAATGATCTCTCAGATGATAATTCAATGTATGATAGCGTTTTTCCGTATTTGAATAAGGAAAAGGATTGTTCTGCATCACAATTCATGTGCCTCCTTGCGTACAATTGCATCCTAAAATTGTAGCACGCATTTCACAAGAGAACAAATGAATATCGACCATAAATTACTTTATTGAACGAAGCCAGATGGGGCTACAATATGAATGATGGATTGTTTCCATTACCAAGAGGAGGGGTTACTGTGGCAACAAGACAATCAGTAGATGAACATCTCCAGCAATGTATGCAGGCGTATGATTATGCTGAAGAACAGCTGAAAGTCGCTTCTAAACAAGAGCATTATAACGATCAAGAATACAGTGATGCACAAATGCAGCTTGAAAACGCGGTAAATGCCTTGAATAAGCTGTGGCTGTCGTCAAATGATCAGCAGAGAGAACAGCTGTACAGAATGAGACTTCAGCTGCAAGCTTTACAAAATAATATGATCCTGCAGCACCCTCTTGATGTATAAGAAACGGACCCTTTTGATAAGGGTCCGTTTTTTTGTAAAAAAGGATTGACTTTGTACCTCAAAGTATTTATTGTATTAAGTGTACTAATTGGAGTAATACACTATAGACACTGATATCAAATCATTTATATATTGAACGTAAGGGAGGCAGTTATGAAATGAAACATAAAAAACGAAACAAACGTAACGTGCCAATGCTGATCGCTGCATCTGTGATCGCTTGTTCTTTTTTTCTTGTCCTTGTGATGATCGGTTTTGAATGGCAAAAATGTATAATTGATCAGTTTTATCTATAAAAGGTTCAGATCGTATAGAAAGTAGGGAAGTAAATGATTCAAATCGATCCAAGAAGCTCAACACCCATTTACGAACAAATTATTCAGCAAATGAAAGAGCTTTGTTTGAAAGGGATCATGAAGCCCGGTGATAAGCTTCCTTCTGTCAGAGAATTGGCGACGATCATTATTGCGAATCCGAACACTGTCAGCAAAGCGTACAAAGAGCTTGAGCGAGAGGGGATTATTGAAACGCTTCGGGGCAGAGGAACCTATATATCGGAGAATGCAAAAACGACACTGGTTGAAGGGAAGATGACGATGATTAAAGAGCAACTCAAACAGCTCATCATCGATGCACACTATGCAGGGGTTGAGCTGGAAAAACTGCACGAATGGATAAAGGAAATCAGCGCTGATGTGAAGGGAGGCAAAAAAAATGATTGAACTACTGCAGCTGTCAAAAGCGATTGATGGCAATCAAGTATTAAAAGATGTTTCATTAACAATCGAAAAAGGAGAAATCTTTGGATTGCTTGGACGCAATGGATCGGGCAAAACGACGATGCTTCGCTTAATCCAGCAAATCATTTTTGCCGACAGCGGGACGATCTTATTTGACGGCGTAGAAATTAAAAAGCATCCGAAGGTGAAACAGAATATCATCTACATGCCTGTCCAAAATCCTTTTTACGATAAGTATACATACAAGCAGCTTGTCGATATCCTGAGAAGAATATATCCGAAATTTGATGTTACGTACGCGAATGAACTGATGAACAGATACGAAATTCCGGAAACGAAAAAATACCGTGAGCTGTCAACGGGCTTGAAAAAACAGCTGTCACTCGTTCTGTCGTTTGCGGCGAGACCGGCGCTGATTCTCCTTGATGAGCCGACGGATGGAATAGACGCGGTGACAAGGCATGATGTGCTGCAGCTGATGGTCGATGAAGTGGCAGAGCGTGATACGAGCATTCTGATCACTTCTCACCGGCTTGAGGACATAGAGCGGATGTGCAACCGAATCGGTTTTCTCGAAGATAACAGGCTGACGAATGTGATGGATCTTGATGAGCTAAAAGAAGAATACATCAAAATTCAAATGGCGTTTGATACAGATGTCAATTTGGCCATCAGAGAGCAAAACATTCCGATGCTCGATCAGGCCGGCGTGTTCTATACGGTGCTGATTCGGAAAAGCGACGAAGAGAACAAGAGCTTTTTAAGAGAGCTGAAGCCAAAAGTGTGGAATGAGCTTCCTGTCAACTTGGAAGAAGTGTTCATTGCGAAGTTTGGAGGGAAGCGGAGATGGTAGACCGAGGCCTTCTCTATCGAGAGTGGAAGCAGAATCAAGTGATGCTTTTGTTAAGTATTGTGTTTTTAGTGCTGGCAAATCCGCTTTCTATCGTTAATACGTATTTGTCTTATCAAGGGTGCCTGGCTCATCAAGACCCGCAATATTGTGATTTTATTGTGAATTATAACGTAAGCAATCTGATAGATATCAACTGGGTGCCAGGTGTCATTTTGGCGGTCTGCTTCCTGGGAATGGAACGTTTGAAAGGCACGATGGATTTTATATTAAGCCTCCCATATAACAGAAGCCAAATTTTTCAGACGAAATTTTGGCTGGGCGGTTTTGTGATTGTGCTGTCACAATTGATTGGCTTTTTACTTGCATGGCTGCTGATTCTTGTCTATAACCCTGAACACGTCTACTTTTTTGAGCACAGCAGCGTTGGAGTAATTGTGATTAGTTTTATGGCTTATTGTTTGTTGATGGCTGCCGGAGCGTTAACTGGAAATGCTTTTGCCCAGTTATTAACGGCATTTGCTACTGCGGCATTGCCATATTTAATTGTTGCATTGCCGGTTGGGAACTTTGAAGTTGTTTTTGGTGTGAATATATGGGAAATGTTTCCTTCCCCTGAGGCATATGTCTCCCTGGTAAGCAATTTAACTTATCTAGTACCGATTAGTTACGTTGAAAATGGATGGCTGTCTGACAGTAAATATATTTTATTGATTCCAGCTGTAATGAGCATTCTATTTTACTTGATTGGCTTAATAAGCTTCAAAAAGCATCCAAGTGAACGAAACGGACACTTTTTCTTATGGAATAAATTAGATCGTCCGGTGCAAATTCTGGTTATGGCTTTCGGCATTCTTGGGTTTGGTTTATTTGGATACTCTACCGGACATTCCATTATTGGTTATATTATGGGAATGATCATTGGGGCAGTGGCTGGATTCTTTGTGAGCTACTTCTCTATTTATAAGAAAACAAAAGTGTAAGAAATGCCTTAGGTTTGGAGGGAAGTGAGTTGCCGGATTCCGGACTGCTTTATAAAGAATGGCGGCAGAATAAAGTCGCCTTAGCAATTACCATTTGGGTTTTTATATTGGGTAATCCTTTATCGATTTTAAATATGTATCTCATCTATCAAGGCTGTGTCACTGGAAAAGAAAATTGGGTCGGCCCCTGCGTATTCAGCGTTGATTATTTAAACAGCACATTTATCTCAGTATTTTGGATTTGGGGTGTGGTTTTGGCGGTCAGCCAGCTTGGGATTGAACGAAGCAAGGGCTACTTTGACTTTACATTAAGCCTTCCTTATACACGGGGGCAGATATTTCATGCGAAGTTTCTCACCGGCGGAATGGTGATTGTGATCCCGCAGCTCATAGGTTATGTTTTATCTGTTTTGCTAATTTTGTTTTTAAAGCCTGATCAGGCCGTTTATTTTCACAACTACAGCTTGGGAATGATCATTGTTAGCATACTGGCTTATTCTTTGGTTATGGCCGGAGGAGCTTTGACAGGCAATAGTTTCGCACAGCTTCTAGTCTCATTTACCGTAGCCATTTCGCCGTTTTTACTCATCAGCCTGCCTGCGATCAACCTCGAGATCCTTTTGGGCGTGTCAATCGATTTTATCCATGGTCCAGTACCCAAATGGGTGCAGTATTTCATTCCGATAATTTATGTAGACTCGAAATGGGCTGAGAATTCACCATATTATTTAGTGATTCCGGCTATCATGACTATCATCTTCTACGTCATCGGCTATATAAGTTTTGTCAAGCTTTCTAATGAAAGAAACGGGTATTTCTTCTTATGGAAGCCGCTTGACCGTCCGGTGCAGATCATCGTAGTTATCATAGGAATCTTGGGCTTTGGCTACTTTGGATTTTCTGCAAGCGAGAGCTTTGCCGGCTATCTCCTTGGCATGGCTGCAGGTGCCTTGATTGGTTTCTTCATTAGTTATTTTGCGATTTATAAAAAAATAAAACAGTTGTAAGGGAGAGAGAACATATGATAGATGTTCAGCATATTGACCATTCTTTCAAGATCGGGAAAAAGGGCCGTGAGAATGAAGTTCCAGTATTGAAGGATGTTTCATTACGTGTGGCGAAAGGGGAAATCGCCTGTATTGTCGGACGAAGCGGATCAGGTAAATCAACGCTTTTGAATTTAATATCAGGCTACATATCGCCGACAAAAGGGCGGATTGTCATTAATGGCACTGATGTTACGGGGTTTAATGAAAAGGAATGGGCGCAGTTTCGCCTTGACCATTTCGGCTTTATTTTCCAAAGCTTTCAGCTCATCCCGGGGTTAACGACGTATGAGAATGTTGAAATGCCGCTGGCGTTAAAAGGGATCAAACCGTCCGAGCGAAAGCAAAAGGTGCAGGATATGCTGAAACGCGTCGGTCTGGAAAATCACGCCGCTCATTATCCGAATGAACTGTCAGGCGGCCAGCAGCAGCGTGTCAGTATTGCCCGGGCGTTGATTTTAAATCCTTCGATTATCTTAGCGGATGAGCCGACGGGAAGCCTTGATTCAGAAACGGAACATGAAGTGCTGGAATTGATCCAGCAGCTGAATCGCGAGCGTGGCATTACATTTGTGATCATTACTCACGATGATGAAGTCGCTTCTATCGGGCATTCAAAATTTCAGCTTCATGATGGTGTGCTAAAAGGGGGAATTACCGTTGAGGTTTAAGGATCAGGTCCATTTTATCAGAAGAAATATGAAGAAAAACAGGCTTCGCGTCTTTATGACGATTCTGGCGACAACAATGGCGTGTGCGTTTTTGGTCGTGCTGTCGTCGGTTGGATTTGGGATTCAAAAGACGATTACAGATATGACAATGAGCCAGCAGATTGTAACAAAAGTCAGTGTAATGGGCAAGGAAGGGGACAAGCCGATTAAAAAAGCTGATTTAGAGAAGTATGATCACGTAAGGTCAGTTGTAGAAAGAACGCAAGTATATGAACCAAACAAAGCTACGTTAGGCAATCGAACAAATGAAAGCTCTAATCTCATCTTTACCAATATGAATGATGAATTAAAGGCCAATATGGAATTGGAAAAGGGTAGAGTCGCAAAGTCGGAAAATGAAATCGTAGTAGGATACGACTTCGCAAAGAGATTATTGACGAAAAAAGAATCGGAAGAATATAACAAAAAAATCGAAGAAGCAAAAGGAAATCCAGAAGATATAAAAGAACCAAAGGGCTATACGAAAGATATTCTGAACAAAACAATTGAACTAAGTGTATCGAAGACAGATCCTAAAACAGGGGATGTTACAAAAACAAAAACATATGACTTTAAAATTGTCGGTATTACAAAAAAACCATCTCAAGATTGGATGGAGGACTCAAACATCTTCATCAGTGATCAATTCAAAAAAGACTTTTCGGAATTTTTGGACTTCGAAGGCGGGAATGTTGAAACAAACATTGGCGTATTTGCTGATAAATTTGAGAATGTGGAACAGCTGACAAATGATCTAACAGATGACGGTTACTATGTTACTTCAGTGACTACCGAGCTTGAGGGAGCTAACACCTTCTTCATGGTCTTCAAAATCGGACTGATCTTCGTCGGATGTATCGCGGTTATCATCTCAGCGATCGGCATTTTTAACACAATGACGATGGCGGTTACAGAAAGAACGCAAGAGATCGGCATCATGAAAGCGATTGGGGCGAGTCCGTCTATCATTCGCCGAATGTTCCTAATGGAGAGCGCGTATATCGGGATTTTAGGCTGTGTGATTGGGATTATCATTTCTTACGGCGTAAGCTACCTTGTTAACCTGGCTGTTCCGATGATTCTTGCGGCGACAAGCGGGGGCGATGCAGGCGATTTGAATTACACTTTCTCCTACATCCCGGTCAGCCTTGTCATCATAGCCGTTGTGATTTGCGGAGGGGTTGCAGTCATTTCCGGCATGAACCCGGCAAGAAAAGCAACCAAAACCAACGTGCTGACAGCGTTGAGAAGAGAATTATAATGTGTACGAGCCGGCTGAGACAGCCGGCTTTCTCTATAGCGCATAATGGCGTTTTGCTATACACTTGATAAAAAAGGAAAAAGTGCGGTGAGTCGATTGTTTAAACTTTTGCTGATTGAAGATGATGAATCGCTGTTTCATGAAATGAAGGATCGTTTAACGGGATGGTCCTATGATGTATACGGCATTCAGGATTTCAGTCAAGTGCTGCAGGAATTTGCGGCGGTTAAGCCTGATTGTGTCATTATCGATGTACAGCTGCCTAAATTTGACGGCTTTCATTGGTGCCGGCTGATCCGCTCACGGTCAAATGTTCCGATTCTCTTTTTATCCTCCCGTGATCATCCTGCGGATATGGTGATGTCTATGCAGCTCGGAGCAGATGACTTTATTCAAAAGCCATTTCACTTTGATGTGCTGATTGCGAAAATCCAAGCGATTTTCCGGCGTGTGCATCATTATAATACGGAGCCGAGCACGATCAAAACATGGTGCGGGGCTGCCATAGACGCAGAGCAGAACCTCGTCAGCAATGACAAGGGCTCTGTTGAACTGACGAAAAATGAAATGTTCATTTTAAAACAATTGATAGAACATAAAAACAAGATTGTCAGCCGGGAAGAGCTGATTAGAAGCTTGTGGAATGATGAGCGTTTTGTGAGTGATAATACGTTGACTGTCAATGTCAATCGCCTGCGAAAAAAACTGGATGACCTGCAGCTTGGCGCATATATCGAGACAAAGGTCGGCCAAGGCTACATGGCGAAGGAAAAGGACCATTTCTATGATTAAAGCATTCCTTACCGAAAGGCGTAGCTGGATTGCCGCATTTTTGTTTCAGCAGGTTTTGATGTTGTTCATTGCTTTTGTTGATCCCTCCATTTCATTTGAAAATGTTCTCTATATGGTATATTTGTGTGTTTTATTTTTTACGATATTCCTTTGGCTTCGTTATCGGAAAGAAACGGCGTTTTATAAAAGCCTGAAAACATGGGAAAACAATCTTGATGTGACAGCAATAAATGAACCGGAAACGCCGTTTGAATCAATGGTTGAAAGCAGCATTACCGGGCAAACGGAACACTTGAAGCAAACCGCAGCCCGGCATCGCTTGGCATTAGAAAATGAAAAAGATGAGCTGCTGGCATGGATTCATGAGGTCAAAACCCCATTAACAGCAATGCATTTACTCATCGACAGAATGGAAGATCAAGCGTTAAAATCCCAGCTGTCATATGAATGGCTTCGTATTCACCTGCTTCTTGATCAGCAGCTTCATCAAAAACGCATGTCATTTATTGGAAATGATCTGTCTGTAGAATGTATCAAGCTACGGACTTTGATTTTCAAGGAGATTAAAGACTTACAATCGTGGTGTATTCAAAAAGGGATCGGCTTTGATATTCAGCTGGAGGCTGAGGAAGTGCTGAGCGATGCAAAATGGCTGGCGTTTATCATCAGGCAGCTGCTGACAAACGCAGTGAAATACAGTGAAGCTTCTGAAATTGAAATCAAAAGCTTTCAAAAAGGAGAGCGGACGCACCTCGAAGTGAGAGACTTCGGCAGGGGCATTGCGCCAAAAGATATGCCGCGTATTTTTGATAAAGGATTTACATCCACAACGAACCACCATGATCAAGCGTCCACTGGCATGGGGCTGTACCTCGCGAAAAAAGCAGCGAAGCCGTTATTGATCCATATTGATGTGCAATCGGAGTTCGGTGCGGGGACAGTTTTTACTTTAACCTTCCCAAAGCGGAATCAATTCGAACGTGTCATAAGCGTGTGACGAAAATGTCACATGCTTTTCTTTTTTGTTCGCCTAATCGAAGGAAAAGCCCGGCAATCCTTTTTATAATAACATTATCCAATACAAAGGAGACTGCGGAAATGATAATTTTAGAAGCGAATAAAATTCGAAAAAGCTATGGTAACAAGCTGAATAAACAAGAAGTGCTGAAGGGCATCGATATACACATTGAAAAGGGTGAATTCGTCAGTATTATGGGTGCCTCCGGTTCTGGCAAAACCACCTTGCTTAACGTACTGTCTTCGATTGATCAGGTCAGTCACGGAACAATCAACATTAACGGAAACGAAATGACTTCTATGAAGGAAAAGCAGCTCGCTGAATTTAGAAAACAGCATTTAGGCTTTATCTTTCAAGACTACAATTTGTTAGACACATTGACCGTGAAAGAGAATATTCTTCTGCCTTTATCGATCACGAAACTATCAAAAAAAGAAGCCAATCGCAAGTTTGAGGAAGTTGCAAAGGAACTGGGAATTTATGAATTGCGGGATAAGTATCCGAATGAAATTTCCGGCGGCCAGAAGCAGAGAACATCGGCCGGGAGAGCGTTTATTCATGACCCGAGCATTATCTTCGCTGATGAACCGACCGGCGCGCTTGATTCAAAATCGGCCTCCGATCTATTAAACAAGCTGAGCCAACTCAATCAAAAACGCAACGCCACGATTATTATGGTCACCCATGATCCTGTCGCGGCCAGCTACTGCGGCAGAGTCATTTTTATTAAGGATGGGCTCATGTATACGCAGCTGAATAAAGGGGGGCAAGACAGGCAGACGTTTTTCCAGGATATCATGAAAACGCAAGGCGTGTTAGGCGGGGTGCAGCATGAACATTAATCAGCTCATCCTGCGAAATCTGAAAAAAAATCTTCGGAATTACTATCTGTATGTGTTTGCGCTCATCTTTAGCGTGGCGCTTTATTTCGCTTTTGTCACACTGCAATATGACCCTGCGATTAACGAAGTGAAGGCTTCAATCAAGGGAGCCGCAGCCATTAAAACCGCCTCGATTTTGCTTGTCGCTGTAGTGGCGATCTTCATTTTATATGCCAATACCATTTTTATTAAGAGACGGAGTAAAGAAATCGGATTGTTTCAATTAATCGGAATGACGAAGCATAAAATCTTTCGCATCTTAAGTGCAGAAAATATCATGCTGTATTTCGGTTCTTTAGCGATCGGGGTAGTAGCTGGGTTTTCGATATCGAAGCTTGTCCTGATGATTCTGTTCAAAATTGTGGATGTCGAAGCTGATGCGAAACTGCATTTTTCCGGGCAAGCCTTGATCCAAACGATCATTGTGTTCTGCGGCATTTATCTTTTGATTATGATCATGAATTATACGTTTATCAAAAACCAGAGTATTTTATCTTTGTTTAAAGTGGCGTCTTCTACTGAAGATAAAGTGAAGAGAATATCATTTTTTCAGATGCTGGTCGGCGCTTTAGGCATTGTGCTGATTTTGACAGGATACTATGTGTCTTCTGAGCTGTTCGGCGGAAAATTTAAGACCATTAATGAACTGTTTGCTGCGATGAGCTTCATCCTGGGCACCGTAATAATCGGGACGTTTCTCTTTTATAGAGGATCGGTTACGTTTATCTCGAACATCATTCGAAAAAGCAAGGGCGGCTATTTAAATATTTCCGAGGTCCTGTCACTGTCATCAATCATGTTCAGAATGAAATCGAACGCGTTGCTGCTGACGATTATTACAACCGTTTCAGCACTCGCTATCGGGCTGTTATCGCTCGCTTATATTTCGTATTACTCGGCAGAAAAAACGGCTGAACAAAATGTAGCGGCTGATTTTTCATTCATGAATGAGAATGATGCCAAACGATTTGAGAGCAGTTTGATTGATCGTAACATCCCATTTGTAAAAAAAGTGACCCCTGTCCTGCAAGCAAATGTTGACATTGCAAATATCATGGATGGAACTCCGAAAGAGATGCAGGGGGATCCTAGCAACATGCAGCTTGCTGTTGTCAGCGACAAAGAAGTAAAAGGAGTCGATGTGGAGGCTGGAGATGCCGTTTTCTCAGGATACACCGACTTGCTGCAAAAAATAATGGTTTTCAAAGACTCGGGTGTGATCAAAGTCAAAAGCAAGCATGAGACGCAACCATTACACTATAAAGGATTAAGAGAAGAGTTTCTTGTATCCTACACGTTTACAAGCGGGGGCATGCCCGCTGTCATTGTGGATGACAGCTTGTTTAAGCGGCTGAACCAAGATAAAGACCCCCGCATTCAGCTCGCGCAATCTGAATTTATTGGCATCAATGTGAAGCATGAAGACCAGCTTGAAAAAGCAAATGAGCTTTTTCAACAGGTGAACAAGAAAAACGAGCATTTATCAAGAATGGATACAAGCATTGCGCAAAAATCTCTGTTTGGTCTCGTGATGTTCATCGTCGGCTTCTTAGGACTAACGTTCTTGATTACATCAGGATGTATCCTTTATTTTAAACAAATGGGTGAAAGTGAAGATGAGAAACCGAATTATACGATTTTGAGAAAACTTGGTTTTACGCAGGGGGACCTGATAAAGGGGATACGCATCAAACAAATGTACAACTTTGGCATTCCGCTGGTTGTCGGCCTTTTCCACAGCTACTTCGCCGTCCAATCCGGCTGGTTCTTATTCGGATCAGAGGTGTGGACGCCGATGATCGTGGTGATGGTGTTATATACTGCGCTCTATTCGATTTTTGGTTTTCTGTCAGTTGTTTATTATAAGAAGGTTATTAAATCTTCGTTGTAAAATGCAAAAGCTCCAGAGATTCTGGAGCTTTTTGTTTATCGTTTTGGCGCTCGGTAACCTGCTGCCTCAGCTTCTTCAACTGAACAAAACATTTCAGCCGGGTCGGTTGTCCGGTCATAGTATGTACTGCCCGGCGTGTGGTAGATGCCGTTTTTGCTTCCTTTGATATTACAGCCTTCTGCTGTGTCAGCTGTTTTGGCTTCATCATTTTTATAGGTATTGCTTGAAGAACTTCCAGTGTCTTCATGAGAATTGGCAGTTTGGCTTTTCGCCTCTTTTAATTGCTTTTCAAGCTTTGTTTTATCTTGTTGGAGTGTTTCATTTTCAGCTTTTATCGTTTTTGTATCTTCTTTGAGCTGTTTTTGCTTTTCTTGAAGCTCTTTAATTTCAGCTTTTAATGATTTCTGAGTCTTTTTAAGTTCGCTATTTTCTTTTTCAAGCTTGTTAAGCTTGTCTTGATCTTCTGGATCGTCTTTCAATTTCTTTGCTTCAGATCTGACAGATTTATATTCTTTTTCAAGTTCTTCATGCTCTTTTGAGAGACTTTTATATTCGGCGTTTAGTGCTGAATATTTCTTCTCAGCATTTGCTGCGGCAGTATCAGGTTCTGACAATCCTGCTCCGGTGAAGAGCAGCACGAGGCCTCCTATGAAAAGCGTCCAAAAGAGTCTCTTGGAGAAACGTTTTTCCTTTTTCAGTACAAATCTGACCAGGTGATACAATCCGTAGCCAAGCGAAATGAGACATGCAAAAAAACCTAAGAATGCTAAAATCATTTCCATGAAATTACCCCTTTTTCTCTTTATTTTACATTTTGCGAACAATATTTGTTAGATTTTTTCACGCTCATCAGTTGAAAAATGTGAACTAGACAGATAGAATGAATGTGCTATGATAACTGGATTTGTACGGAGCCGTTTTAGGTTTCGTTTTTTTCATGAGCTTTTTTAGGGAAGAAAGGGGGATGAGTATGCCGCGTGCTCTTAAAATTTTAATTATTGGAATGTTTATTAATGTGACGGGTGCTTCTTTTTTATGGCCGCTGAATACGATTTATATCCACAATCATTTAGGAAAGTCATTAACCGTAGCGGGGCTTGTCCTCATGCTGAATTCAGGTGCCAGTGTGGCTGGAAACTTATGCGGCGGTTTTTTGTTTGATAAAATCGGCGGCTTTAAATCGATTATGCTTGGGATTGCGATTACGTTGGCAAGCTTGATGGGCCTTGTCTTTTTTCATGATTGGCCGGCCTATATTATACTGCTGACGATTGTGGGCTTTGGTTCTGGTGTTGTTTTTCCGGCCAGCTACGCAATGGCGGGATCGGTATGGCCTGAAGGCGGAAGGAAGGCATTTAATGCGATTTATGTCGCGCAAAATGCGGGTGTGGCGGTCGGTTCAGCGCTTGGCGGTGTCGTGGCGTCATTCTCGTTTTCATATGTATTTTTGGCGAATGCTGCTTTGTATCTGGTCTTTTTCTTTATCGTATATTTCGGATTTCGAAATATTCAGACGAAGGATGCGTCTCAAACGTCTGTGCTTGATTATGATGCTGTAAACAGCAAAGCAAAATTTGCTGCACTCATTATATTAAGCAGCGGCTATGTGCTTGGATGGCTGGCCTATTCTCAGTGGTCTACCACGATTGCTTCGTACACACAAAGCATTGGAATCTCTCTTTCCTTATACAGTGTGCTGTGGACGGTTAACGGAATTTTAATTGTGCTTGGCCAGCCGCTTGTCAGCTTTGTGGTGAAAAAATGGGCGGAGTCCCTGAAAGCGCAAATGGTCATCGGTTTTATCATTTTTATTGTGTCTTACTGCATGCTGCTGACGGCAAAGCAATTTCCCATGTTTCTGGCTGCGATGGTGATTCTGACCATCGGGGAAATGCTTGTTTGGCCTGCGGTGCCGACGATTGCCAACCAGCTTGCCCCCAAAGGGAAAGAAGGATTTTATCAAGGCTTTGTCAACAGCGCGGCGACAGGCGGCAGAATGATTGGTCCGCTGTTCGGAGGGGTGCTTGTCGACCATTACGGCATCCGTGCACTTGTTTTATCTCTTTTGGTTTTGCTGATGATCAGTATTGCCACAACGCTTTTCTATGACAAACGGATAAAAGCGGCTAAAGAAACAAATAAGCAGGCATCAATGTCTTCATAATAAAAGATCCCGCCGGATGAGCGGGATCTTTTTACATTATCGGGAGCACGTTAACGGCATCCTTTACATTTGAATATGTTTTCAGCGATGAAAAATTGGCATCCAGTTTATTCATTTTCATGGCTAATTCAGGCTTAATGCCGGTAATGATTAGTTCAGTTCCGGTCAATTTCAGCAAATGGCTCAGCTTGAAAATCTGGTCGGCGGTTTGTTCATTTACTTGTGCCAATCCTGATAAATCAATGATTAAATAATCGTCCTTGGATGTTGATAAGATATTCGTCAATGTGCAGACGATGGAATTAAATCGTTCCTCTGTCAGGTTGCCGATCAGCGGAAGAGCCGAAATGCCGTTGCGAATCGGGACAATCGGCGTTGAAAGTGCAGTTATTTCAGTGAGGGAATCCTCTAGAAGCTTTTCATACTCTTTTTGCTGGGTGATGTCTTTTTGAATTCCAACAAAATAGGTCTTGCCTTCGATCTCGAGCGGATCAATATTTAATTCATTCCAGAACATTGTTCCGTCTTTTTTGTAGTTTTGGATCTGTGCAGTAACCGGCTCTTTATTTTGCAGTGCGGTTCTGATGTTGGATACTTCAGCGGGGTCTGTGTGTTTCCCCTGTAAGAAGCGGCAGTTCTTTCCTAAAATCTCCTCAGCTTCAAAGCCGGTCATTTGAACAAAGCCTTGATTGACGTAGACAATAGGGTTGTCCTCAAGTGCGGGATCCGTAATCACCACACCGACCCGCGCGTGATCAAGCGCTTTTTTGATGACTTCCATCTGTCCTTGTACTCCAAATGATTGAAAACTAGCCATATAAATCCCCCTTAGGCTGTCTGCTAACTGCGCGAAAGCCTGGTATTCCCCTTTTTTTAATGAATTCTACAGTAACCGTAGCACAACACATGTTCTGATTCAAGCAAGCGCAGTTTGTTGTTTGTCATTCGGGCTTGTCCTCGTATACACTAAAAATAAGAACAGAGATTGAACATATGAACGGAAGAATATTGTATAAGCTTAATAAGTGACTAGGTCAATGTCACTGGGTGAAAAATGAATCTAATGCATCAAGCTTACCGATCATGTGTTCACATATAATGGAAGAAACAAGCTTTTTCAGATTTGCCAGTATGTAGATATCGAAAATCATCGGAATCGTTTAAGGGGGCTGGATGGCCTGAAGTCGCTTTACGAAATAAGGGCTTTAGGAAGGTGATGATGAAGATGCTGCATCAGGTACTCATTGCTTGTGTAATTGGAGGAATCATGGGGATTCTCGGTCATGTGAAAAAGAGAGGCAGGCTGGAGAAGCCCAGAATGACGAAGCGGTTTATCTACCTTGGATTTTTGGAAGATTGGTTTATCGGCATGACGGCTTCCATTTTACTTGTATTATCCGCTGACCCCGATTCAGGAATTCAACTTGTCATCTTATCCATTATCTCAGGCTACGGCGGTGAAGCTGTTCTCAGAAGTTTTGACTTTGTAAGAGAACTGAACAGCGGCGGCGAACCGGCCGAGTCCAAACGTCAAACCAAAACTCCACCCGAATAATTGTCCTCAATCTCCGCCCGTTCAGGGTACATTCCCATTGTATACAAACCTGCTTGCACTTATGAACAGAATTCTATAAAATACAGTTAAGATTACGGTTGCGATAAGAACAATGAAGAGGAGCAGTAAGAAGCAGATATTGTTGCAGAGAGTTGACGGCTGGTGAAAGTCAATCAAGTTTGTTTCTGAACTCACCTCAGAGTTGCAGCGGTGAAAAGCCGCTGACGCATAACTGCGTTAAAAGTATCAAGTGAGTGCGGCGAATGCCGCGCTAACGAGGGTGGTACCGCGGGAAAACGAAAGTCTCTCGTCCCTTTTTGGGATGAGGGAGTTTTTTTTAGTTTGGGAATATTCTGAATATATTTCTCTCCTTCCCGTCAATACTTAAACCATACACGCCGTATTCAATCAGAAGGAGGTTTTTACTTTGAGTTTTCAGCACAAAGAGATAGAAAAGAAATGGCAAACATATTGGCTTGAAAACAAAACATTTGCCACTCTTGATCATAATGAAAAACAAAAATTTTACGCGCTGGACATGTTCCCTTATCCGTCTGGAGCAGGGTTGCACGTCGGCCATCCTGAAGGATTTACAGCGACAGATATCCTGTCCCGCATGAAGCGTATGCAGGGCTATGATGTCCTTCATCCAATGGGCTGGGATGCATTCGGCCTGCCGGCTGAACAATACGCGCTTGACACAGGGAATGACCCTGCTGTGTTTACGAAGCAGAATATCGATAATTTCCGCCGCCAAATTCAGTCGCTTGGCTTCTCATATGACTGGGATCGTGAAATCAACACGACTGATCCTGAATACTATAAATGGACGCAATGGATTTTCTTAAAGCTGTACGAAAAAGGCCTTGCTTACGTTGACGAAGTGCCTGTAAACTGGTGCCCTGCACTTGGAACGGTTCTTGCCAACGAAGAAGTCATTGACGGCAAGAGCGAACGCGGCGGCCATCCGGTTGAAAGACGCCCAATGAAGCAGTGGATGCTGAAAATTACAGCATATGCGGACAGGCTTCTTGAAGACTTGGAAGAGCTTGACTGGCCGGAAAGCATTAAAGATATGCAGCGCAACTGGATCGGCCGTTCAGAAGGCGCCCACGTTCATTTTGCTATAGATGGACATGATGAATCCTTTACAGTGTTTACGACAAGACCAGATACGCTGTTTGGCGCTACATACACTGTACTTGCCCCAGAGCATGCATTGGTGGAAAAGATCACAACAGCAGAGCAGAAAGAAGCTGTTGAAGCATATATTAAAGAAATTCAATCTAAGAGTGATCTTGAGCGTACGGATCTTGCGAAAACGAAGACAGGCGTTTTTACCGGAGCTTATGCGATCAATCCTGTAAACGGAGAAAAATTGCCGATCTGGATTGCGGATTATGTTCTTGCTTCATACGGAACAGGTGCTGTCATGGCTGTTCCTGGTCACGATGAGCGTGATTTTGAATTCGCTAAAACATTCGGCCTTCCGGTGAAGGAAGTCGTGAAAGGCGGAAACGTTGAGGAAGCAGCGTACACTGGCGATGGCGAGCATGTGAACTCTAATTTCCTGAACGGCCTTAACAAGCAGGAAGCGATTGAGAAAGTGATCGCTTGGCTGGAAGAAACGAAAAACGGTGAGAAGAAAGTGACGTACCGTCTGCGCGACTGGCTCTTCAGCCGCCAGCGTTATTGGGGTGAGCCGATTCCGGTCATTCATTGGGAAGACGGAACATCCACGGCTGTGCCGGAAGAGGAGCTGCCGCTGATTTTACCGAAAACGGATGAAATCAAACCGAGCGGAACAGGCGAATCACCGCTTGCGAACATTAAAGAGTGGGTGGAAGTCACAGACCCTGAAACAGGGAAAAAAGGAAGAAGAGAAACGAACACAATGCCGCAATGGGCGGGAAGCTGCTGGTATTTCTTGCGCTATATTGATCCCCGCAATCCGGATCAGCTGGCATCACCAGAGAAATTGGAAAAATGGCTTCCGGTTGATATGTATATCGGCGGTGCAGAACATGCCGTGCTTCATCTTCTGTATGCCCGCTTCTGGCATAAGTTCCTTTATGATATCGGTGTAGTGCCGACGAAAGAACCGTTCCAAAAGCTGTACAATCAAGGAATGATTCTCGGCGAAAACAACGAAAAAATGAGTAAATCTAAAGGGAATGTTGTCAACCCTGACGAAATTGTTGCTTCTCACGGCGCTGATACACTGAGATTGTACGAAATGTTCATGGGACCGCTTGATGCTTCAATTGCCTGGTCTGAATCAGGCTTAGACGGCGCGCGCCGCTTCCTAGATCGCGTATGGCGCCTGTTTGTTGAAGACAATGGTGAGCTAAATGGCAAAATCGTTGAAGGCGCCGGTGAAACTTTAGAGCGTGTGTATCATGAAACAGTCATGAAAGTGACAGACCATTATGAAGGCCTTCGTTTCAACACGGGTATTTCCCAGCTGATGGTCTTTATTAATGAAGCGTATAAAGCAGCAGAGCTGCCGAAAGAATATATGGAAGGTTTTGTGAAGCTTCTTTCTCCTGTCGCGCCTCACTTAGCGGAGGAGCTTTGGGAGAAGCTTGGCCATTCCGGCACGATTGCATACGAAGCTTGGCCTGTATATGACGAAACGAAACTTGTGGATGATGAAGTTGAAATCGTTGTTCAGCTGAACGGAAAAGTAAAAGCGAAATTACAGGTTCCTGCCGATGCGACGAAAGAACAGCTGGAACAGCTTGCTCAAGCAGATGAAAAGGTCAAAGAGCAGCTTGAAGGCAAAACGATTCGAAAAATCATCGCGGTGCCTGGTAAGCTCGTCAATATTGTGGCAAACTAAGCCTAGAAAAAATCCCCTTTGCCAAAAGGGGATTTTTTTCATCAGTCTCTGAATAGCAATCGTCAGGCTGACTTTGATATACTGAACATGATTATTGTGAATGGGAGTGTTTTCTTTGGAAATAAAAGAAATCAGCACAGCCGCTTTGAAAGAAAAAATTGAGGCGGACGAAGAATTATATTTAATTGATGTAAGAGAAGATGAAGAAGTTGCGGAAGGCATGATCCCGCAAGCTGTTCATATTCGCATGGGAGATATTCCTGAAAAAATGGATACCCTTGATAAAGACAAAGAGTACGTGTTTATCTGCCGCTCAGGAATGCGCAGCATGAATGTCTGCAGGTATTTGGATGAGCAAGGCTTTAAAACAGTCAATGTTGAAGGCGGCATGATGGCCTGGGAAGGCGAAACAAAACCAAAAAACTAGGGGAAGCGGTCCCTAGTTTTTTTATTTGTATTCCGGCAGCCAATCACCGTGGGCTTCAAATAAGTCGTCACACATGGAGATGATGTCATTCAAGGAAAGCTCCGCGCTTGTATGCGGATCAAGCATTGCAGCTTGATAGACCGCTTCTTTTTTCTGTGTAACAGCGGCTTCAATTGTCATCAGCTGTGTATTAATATTGGTCCGGTTTAAGGCTGCAAGCTGCTCAGGCAGTTCGCCGGCGAAGCACGGCGTAATTTTTTTTCTGTCAGCGACACATGTCACTTCTACAACCGCTTTTGAAGGCAGATTGGTAATCAGTCCTGTATTCAAGACGTTTCCCCCGAAGGTGAACGGCTCGTTTGTTTCCATTGCTTCTATAATTCTCGAACCGTATTCCTTTGAACGTTCATGCGTAAGGTTTTTATTGTTGACGATATCATCCCGCATTTTCTCCCAATTTTGAATCTGTTTCACGCATCTTCTCGGATATTCGTCAAGCGGGATTTGCAGCTCGCTGATCAGCTCGGGATAATTCCGTTTAATAAAGTAAGGGTGGTATTCTGCGTTGTGTTCGGAGGATTCCGTCACATAATAGCCGAACTTATCCATCAATTCAAACCGCACCATATCATGATGCTTTGTTTTTTGTTTTTCTTTTGCTCTTCTTTTAATTTCCGGATAGAGATCTGCACCATCTTTTTTGACTTCCAAAAGCCAGGACATATGATTGATTCCTGCGATGCGTTCCTCGATTCCATCATGCTCCATTCCGAGAGATTTGAATAAATCCTTCGTGCACACTTGAACACTGTGGCAAAGCCCGATTGTTTTGATATTCGTATAGCGGAGCATGGCGCCTGTAAGAGTGGCCATTGGATTTGTATAATTTAAAAACCACGCATCCGGGCACATTTCCTCCATATCTTTTGCGATATCAAATAAGACCGGGATTGTTCTGAGTGATCTAAAGATCCCGCCGATTCCGACTGTGTCGGCAATCGTCTGACGCAGCCCGTACCGTTTGGGAATCTCGAAATCGATGACTGTGCTTGGTTTATATCCGCCAACCTGGATCGCATTGATGACATAGCTTGCGTTCTGCAAGGCTAGTTTTCTGTCATCGTAGCTGTTGATGGCAACGCTCGGATTATAGCGGTCTCTCAGATTTTCAAGCATGAGCTGGGATTCCCGCAGGCGTTTTGGATCAATGTCATATAGGGCGAATTCAAATCCATTCAGCGCTTCTGTTAATAAGCAGTCTCCCAAAACATTTTTCGCGAAGATGGTGCTTCCTGCACCGATAAATGTGATTTTTTTCATAATGCTTCCTCCTTAATGTTATCCCTTTACCGCTCCGGATGACAGGCCGGCAATAAAGTATTTTTGCAGCGCCAAAAACAGAATAACCATCGGCAGCATCGCCATGAGCGCGGCTGCGGCAACTAAATGCAGGTTGTTGGCGTTTTCTCCGAAAAAACCTGCCATGGCAACTGTTAATGTCTGTACCTTTTGATCTTGTAAAAAGAAAATGGCGAATTGATAGTCGTTCCATATGAAGACACAGGAAATAATACAGATTGTCGCAGTGATCGGCTTCAGCAGAGGAAACACGATCGTAAAAAAGATTTTCAGCATGCCTGCGCCGTCAATTCTTGCGGCTTCCTCAAGCTCTTTTGGAATGGTCGAACGGATAAAGCCTGAATACAAGAATACGGTTAACGGCATATAAGCGGCTGTATTGATCAAAATGGCGATAGCGTGTGTATTGACCATTCCGGCGTCCACGACCATCCGGTACAAAGGCACCATGGACGTTAATGGAGGGATGATCATAATGGAAATCAACAGGGCAAAAACGGCTTTATTCAGCTTCGTTTCCCGCCGGGCAAGAGGGTAGGCGGCAAGTGAGCCGAATACGATCAATAACAAGGCAGAAAAAACAGTGATGATGATGGTGTTCATAAAAGAGTTTCCGAGCGAAGCGCGCTCCCATGCGTCTGAAAAATTGTGGAAGGAGATGTCGGCTGGAAACAGCCATTTCGAACTGTAGTCCCCTTTTGCTTTTAAAGAAGTGGTCAGCAGGATGTAAAAAGGAATAAAATGCGCACAGGCCACAATGGCGGCAAGAATCGTAATGATCCGCATGTTTTTTGAACGGGCGGCTTTCATGACATTTCCGTCTCCTTTCTTTTAAAGTACGCTAGCGCACAAAAGCTGATGATCAAAATGACAAATGCCATAAATATGCCTTGGGTTGCGGCATAACCGGCATCCTGCCGTTTGAAGTACAAATCATACATAAATGTGGACATGGACTGCGACGCATTTCCGGGCCCCCCTGCGGTGAGCGCGATAATGACGTCAAACAGCTTTAAGCCTCCGATAATGTTGATCACCATATTAATCGTGATTGAGGGCATTAACAGCGGCAGCGTGATCGTGAAAAACTGCTGCCCTTGTTTCGCTCCATCCATTTGCGCCGCTTCATAGTAGTCTTTTGGAATGCTTTGCAGGCCTGCTAAGTAGACAACCATAGCAATCCCGACATATTGATAGGTGTTAATCATGACAATGATCCATGGATTGAGTGATGGACTGGCGAGCGCATTGATCGGGCTGATGCCGAATACACCCAGTAAATCGTTGAGCGCGCCTCCGTCGTAGGAGAAGAAAAAGTACCAAATGTAGCCCATAATGAGCGGGCTGATCATGACCGGCAAATACACAATTGTTCTAGTTATCGCTTTCATTTTGATGCTTTGATTCAATAGCAGGGCGTACAAGAGTCCAACCACATTCTGAAAAAAGGTGCTGCCGAGCCCGTAAAGCAGTGTGTTTTTTAAGATGTGCCAGGTGTCAGGATCAGATAACAGCCTTTCATATTGCGCGAATCCCACCCATTGGTAGACTTGTGAAAAGCCGTTCCAGTTTGTAAAGGTGATCAATGCGCCTTTCACAAACGGATAAATCATAAAGACCAGTACGGAGAGCAAAGCAGGAATATACATCCACCAAAGTGAGGACTGCTTTTTTGGCTTAACCTGTTTCACATGAACGTCCCTTGCGATCTCACTCATTGTTCTTCAGCTCCCTGTGTTTCCGATTGCTCCCGAAGTCGTTTGTATTCTCTGCCCAGCTTTTTCGAAATCTCTTGAGGCGTCAAAATGTCAGCCGCAAGCTCCTGCCCGACCGTGCCAAGGACATCCCACATTCCGTTTGGCAGGTATAACCGATCGAAGTAAGGCTCGACTTTGACATCTTGATAATGCTCATAATCGTTTGCGTAAAAAATATCAGCTTTTACATGAGTCAGACCCGAAGGAAGCGACGTGGCCTCAGCCATTTGTTTGGCATTTGCGGGACGGGCCATAAATGCGATAAATTCTTTTGCCTCTTTTAAGTGAGGCGAATCTTTCCATGCTGCAAGCGTATAGCGTTCCCCGCCGATCCATATTGGGTCATCACCGGCATGTATGGCAGGTGTCGGGATAATGCCGACCTTGACGTTCGGATTGATCTGGGCAACGTCTTGGCCGAGTGTGCCGCCTTGCATCGTAAAGGCGATTTTGTTTTGGGCCATTAATTCAATGAGCTGTGATTTTTTTGCAGTTACAGCGTCAATATTGATTAGTTTTTCTTTCTGCATTTGTTTAAGGATCTCTGATAAATAAGTGAATTTGCTCCATTGAAAAGTACCGTTGATGAGCTGTTTTGTTTCATTATGGGCAGGATCTGTGATGAGAAGAGGTGTAGCGAATTGGTCGTAATATTGGGCGAATGAGCTTTTGTCATATCCGGCAAACCAGAAGGGCACAATCTTTCCCTTACTCTTTTCTCTAATCGTTCTCAGTGCTTTCATAAAGTCATCCATGGTTTCCGGCAGATCAATGCCGTAACGGTTTAAAATATTACGGTTATACGCCAAACCGTCTTTTGCCTGATTGATCGGATAGGCATACACCTTTCCATTCTTATTTTTGAGGATGCTGTTTAAATTTGGGTCAAGGTTTTGAGTCCATTCCATCTCATGGAGATCGGCGGTATATTCTCCGTACCTGATTTTTCCCCAGCCATGTGTATCGAAAAGATCAGGCAAGTCATTGGCAGCCATTCTCACACGCATCATATTTTCATAGTCATTGCCTGGGAAATGAAGGCTGACACGAATGTCACTGTGTTCCTTTTCAAACGCTGCCGCCAACTTTCTGAACGTATCTCTTTCACTGTCGGTTGACATTGTAGAATAAATAGTTAACGTCTGTTTTGCGGTATCTGCTGAGCTTTTCTCTGCTGAGCAGCCGGGCAGAGTAAGCAGAATAAGAGAGAGAAATAAAACAAATATGTGTTTCATCTTTTCCTCCTTATCATCGTGATGATCTTTTCTTATGTCACCTCCTTAGCTGTATATCCGCAGCTTTGTCTCACGATTAATGTTGTGGGCAGTGTGACGCGGTGGGGAAGCGTTCGGCCATTAAGGCGGTCAAGCAAAAGTTTTACGCCTGTACGGCCCATTTCCTCTGTGTACACCTTCACCGTCGTTAAAGGCGTGCTGGCAAACTCAGCTTCTTCAATGCCGTTAAAGCTGACGATCGCTGTATCGCGCGGCACTTGCAAACCGGCTTCCTGGAGTGCTTTTAATGCGCCAATCGCCATGGAATCGCTGGCGATAAAGAATGCTTCCGGCAGATTGCCTTGAGCGATTGCTTTCTTCATCAGGCGATAGCCCTCACGCATGCTGTATTCTCCGACCAGCACATGCTCAGGCTGGGGGGCGGCAAACTCCAAAAAGGCGGTGAGGCGCTTGTCTTCAATGGTTCTGCGAATGCTTTGTCCGTCCTTCAGCGTATGCTCTTTTTCCTGTCCGCCAATGTAGCCTAACCGTTTGTAGCCTAGATCGAAAAGGTATTCGATTGCCTGTCGTGAAGCGGATTCAAAATCAATGCCAATCGAATCGTATGCTTGCGGATCTGGAGAATGATTAATAAATACGGCATGCTCCAGCCTTCCGCTGATGTGCTTAACCGCTTCATCATGAACACGGCCGATGACAATAACACCATCCAGTTCCCGAAAGATATGCTCCTGAAAGGAACCGAGATGAATCGAATTCGTAATGAAAATTTCCTGTTCAAAGCATTCTTTTTCAATGCCTTTGCGAATTGAAGAAAAATAAGGATCCTGCCGCTCCTGATCGGGGGACAGGCAGCTCAGCACGCCGATCAGCGGCTGGGCCCGCTGTTTTTGCCCGCGGGCTTTCCGGCGTTTGGCAACCGTTTGATAGCCAAGCTCTTCGGCAATATTGATGACTCTTTGTCTCGTTTCACCTGCAACTGTCAGCGACTCATCTTCATTTAAAATTCTGGATACAGTTGCACTGGAAACATTAGCTTTTAAGGCGATATCTTTAATCCGAACCATGGGTATCCCTCTCATCTTTTTAGTAAAATGTTAACTTATCTGTTTTTGATAAATTGATACTATCATATGGAAGTAAGCGGTTACAATAACTATTTTCGGAATATTTCGTTATATTTACTAAATATTTAGTAAATGATCTGATGTGGTTTAGAAAAATAAAGGGGAAACCCAATCTGTCTCGTAAATGTGAAGTAAGCGAATAAGGAGGGGGATGGAATGAAAGACGAAAAAAGAAAGCAGCTGTTTCGGCTGCTTGGAGATTTGCCAGATCAGAGGCCAATCAGTGCAGAGGCATTGTGTATAGAAAAAAGAGAAGGACATATCATTGAAACGCTCCTGCTTGATTTAAACGGATATGAAAAGGTGCCTGCTTATTTTGTAAAGCCGGAGTCAGCAGAAGGACCTTGTCCAGCCGTGTTGTTCCAGCATTCCCATGGCGGCCGGTATGACAGGGGGAAAAATGAACTGATTGAAGGAGCAGATTATTTAAAAGCGCCTTCTTATGCTCATGAGCTGACGTCTCTCGGGTATAGCATTCTTTCAATTGATCATTGGGGATTTGGAGATCGGCGAGGAAAAGCGGAAAGCGAGATTTTCAAAGAAATGTTGCTGACCGGCAGAGTGATGTGGGGCATGATGATTTATGACAGTTTAAGAGCATTAGATTATTTACAGTCTCGTCCTGATGTCCTGTCTGACAGAATCGGAACCATCGGCATGTCTATGGGAGGGTTGATGGCATGGTGGACAGCGGCGCTTGATGACCGGATTAAGGTGTGCGTGGACTTGTGCAGCCAAGTAGATCATCACGTACTGATCAAAACACAGAATCTAGACCGGCATGGCTTTTATTACTATGTCCCGTCGCTTGCAAAGCATTTTTCCGCATCGGAGATCCAAAGCCTGATCACGCCGCGCCCGCACCTAAGCCTTGTTGGTGAACACGACCGGTTAACGCCGGCTGAGGGTGTGGGCAAAATCGAAAAAGAATTGACAGCTGTCTATGCTGGACAGGGAGCTTCTGAGTGCTATCAGGTGGTCCGTTCTACTTCGGGGCATTTCGAAACGGCAGTCATGAGACATGCAGCTGTCCAATTTTTGCAAAAGTGGCTATAAGAAATCAAAGCTGGACCGTTTTACGTTAAAACGGTCTTTTTGTTTCTTTTTCACCATCTGCTAAATGCTTTCTCCTATTGACAGAATCGTTCGTGAATAATAATATTCTAATTGTTAACCTAAATTTATATTTAGTTAACATTTAGGGCGGAAGCGATCGCTTTCTTCAGTTATCAGTGAAAGGGCGAGAAGGGATGCAAGATGAAACATTTTATAGTGTCAGAATGAGGGCCTCTATGAATGGATCTCATGAAGACGGCGGAAAGCATATTTCCGGAGGAGAACGGCTGATTCCTTTCCGTGAGATGAAGCGTACAGTCAATGCCTTATTAGAAAAAGGATTATCCCATTCAAGAGGAAAACCTGATTTTATGCAAATTCAATTTGAAGAAGTTCATGAACCGATAAAAACCATTCAGCCATTGGCAGTGCATACAAATGAAGTAAGCTCCCCGGAAGAGGGGCAAAAGCTTGCCCGCTTGTTATTGGAAAGAGAGGGCGTTCCGCGAGAAGTGATTGAAAAAGCCTATGACCAAATCCCAGAATGGTCGGGTGTCAGGGGAGCGGTGGTGTTTGATATTCACTCGGGCAAGCGGATTGACCAAACAAAAGGAAAAGGGGTGCGGGTATCCAGAATGGATTGGCAGGACGCCAATTTTGAAAAATGGGCGCTCCACTGTCACGTAGCGGCACATCCAAGAATAAAAGAAGCCCTCGCACTCGCTTCAAAGGTCAGCCAGCACCCGACCGCCGTTGCAGAATTGTGCTGGTCGGATGACCCTGATTACATAACAGGCTACGTTGCGGGTAAAAAAATGGGCTATCAGCGTATTACAGCAATGAAAGAATACGGGACAGAAGAGGGCTGCCGCATCTTTTTTATTGATGGCTCCAACGATGTAAACACGTACATACATGTTCTGAAGAAGCAGCCTATTTTAATAGAGTGGGAGGAAGATCTTGACTCATGATTTGATAGAAAAAAGTAAAAAGCACCTCTGGCTGCCGTTTACCCAAATGAAAGATTATGATGAAAACCCCTTAATCATCGAAAGCGGTGCTGGGATCAAAGTCAAAGACATAAACGGCAAGGAATACTATGACGGGTTTTCTTCTGTTTGGCTTAATGTCCACGGACACCGCAAAAAGGAATTAGATGACGCGATTAAAAAGCAGCTTGGAAAAATCGCGCACTCTACGTTATTGGGCATGACCAACGTTCCTGCAACGCAGCTTGCCGAAAGATTAATTGATATCAGTCCAACAAAGCTCACGCGCGTCTTTTATTCAGACAGCGGCGCAGAAGCGATGGAAATCGCCCTAAAAATGGCGTTTCAATATTGGAAGAACATCGGAAAGCCCAAGAAACAAACATTCATCGCAATGAAAAATGGCTATCACGGTGATACGATTGGCGCCGTCAGTGTCGGTTCAATTGAACTGTTCCACCGCGTATACGGGCCGTTAATGTTCGATAGTTACAAGGCTCCGATTCCTTATGTATATCGCTCTGAAAGCGGTGATCCGGATGAATGCCGTGACGAGTGCCTGCGAGAGCTTGAACAGCTGCTCGAGGAACATCATGAGGAAATTGCCGCGCTTTCCATTGAATCAATGGTTCAAGGAGCGTCCGGTATGATCGTGATGCCGGAGGGATATTTGGCGGGCGTCCGCGAGCTATGTACAACATACGATGTCTTAATGATTGTTGACGAAGTGGCCACCGGATTTGGCCGTACCGGAAAAATGTTTGCGTGTGAGCACGAGAATGTCCAGCCCGATCTGATGGCTGCCGGCAAAGGCATTACAGGAGGCTACTTGCCAATTGCCGTTACGTTTGCCGCTGAAGACATCTATAAGGCATTCTATGATGATTATCAAAACCAAAAAACCTTTTTCCATGGTCATTCCTACACAGGAAATCAGCTCGGCTGTGCGGTTGCACTTGAAAATCTGGCATTGTTTGAATCTGAAAACATTGTGGAACAAGTAGCGCAAAAAAGTGAAAAACTCCATTTCCTTCTGCAAGATCTGTACACGCTTCCTCACGTGGGAGATATTCGCCAGCTCGGCTTTATGTGCGGCGCAGAGCTCGTTCAGTCAAAGGAAACCAAAAAGGCTTACCCTGCTGATCGGCGGGTTGGATACAAAGTTTCCTTAAAGATGCGAGAGCTTGGCATGCTGACAAGGCCGCTTGGGGACGTGATTGCATTTCTGCCTCCTCTCGCCAGCACAACCGAAGAGCTCGAGGAAATGGTTGCCATCATGAAACAAGCGATCCATGAGGTTACCAGCCTTGAAGATTGACGCCTGGTTAAACGAGCGGTTAGACAGAGTGAAGGAAGCCGGCATATACCGCAAGCTTCAGCCAATGAATGGGGCTCCCATTCCAGAGAGGAAAATGAATGGCACAAATCAAACAGTCTGGTCTTCAAACAATTATTTAGGACTCGCAAGCCATAGCCGCTTGATCTCTGCAGCCCAAGAAGCACTGCAGCAATTTGGGGTGGGAAGCAGCGGCTCGCGTTTAACGACAGGCAATTCCATTTGGCATGAAAAGCTTGAAAAAAAGATTGCCGGCTTTAAACGGACGGAAGCAGCTTTACTGTTTTCGAGCGGTTACTTGGCCAATGTCGGTGTCCTTTCATCATTGCCGGATAAGGAAGATGTCATTTTAAGTGATCAATTCAATCATGCGAGTATTATTGACGGGTGCCGCCTGTCTAAGGCAGATACAGTTGTTTATCGGCATATTGATATGGATGATCTTGAAAACAAGCTGAACGAAACATGGCGTTATCAGCGCCGTTTTATCGTAACAGACGGCGTATTCAGCATGGATGGCACGATTGCCCCTCTCGATCAGCTCATCTCACTTGCCAAACGATATCATGCTTTCGTAATCGTTGATGATGCCCACGCCACAGGTGTTTTGGGTGAATCAGGAAGAGGTACGAGTGAATACTTTGGCGTTTGTCCTGACATTGTGGTTGGCACCTTAAGCAAAGCTGTTGGCACGGAAGGAGGTTATGCTGCCGGTTCGGCGATTTTTATCGACTTTTTGCTGAACCATGCCAGAACATTTATCTTTCAAACTGCTATTCCGTCAGCCATATGTGCGGCGGCTTATGAGGCTTTCAACATCATTGAAGCCAGCGGGGAGAAACGGCAGCTTTTGTTTTCTTATATCGAGACGATCAGAACCAGTTTGAAGAACATGGGCTACCTGGTAAAGGGAGACCGTACGCCGATTATCCCCGTGGTCATCGGCGATACCCGTAAAACGGTCACATTTGCTGAAAAGCTTCAGGAAAAAGGGATTTATGCCCCTGCCATACGGCCGCCGACCGTACCGTCAGGTGAAAGCAGGATCCGGTTAACCATCACTGCTGACCACAGGGCGAGTGATATCGATTATTTGCTGACATCATTTCATTCAATCGGAAAGGAGCTGCACATCATTTGAGGGGTTTTTTTGTAACAGGAACAGATACAGAAGTGGGGAAAACAGTTATATCCAGCGGTCTTGCCGCTTTATTGAGAGCACATAACAGAGATGTCGGGGTGTTTAAACCTTTTTTAAGCGGTATATCTCGTCATCATCCAAAGAGCGACACTAGTCTCCTGAAAGACACATCACAAACGAGTCTATCTCATGAAGATATTACGCCTTTTGCCTTCAAAGCGCCGCTTGCGCCGTATGTCGCGGGGAAGCTGGAGGGAAAGGCTGTCAGCATGGAAGAGGTCTTGAACCATTGGGAGCAAATAAGAGAAAAACATGAATGCTTTATCGTAGAAGGTGCGGGCGGTATATCTGTACCATTGGGAGAGGATTATTTGGTCAGTCATGTCATAAAAGCATTGCAGCTGCCCATGATCATTGTGGCTCGTCCTCATCTTGGAACCATTAATCATACTTTTTTAACTGTTCAATATGCAAAAAGCATGGGTCTTCCAATCGCCGGCATTGTCATCAATGGAATCAGTGATTCTCCTGATGATGACGAAAAAACCAATCCTGAGATAATTGAGCGATTATGCGATGTGCCGATTTTAGGGGTTACGCCTAAGCTTGCCAACGTGACGAAAGAAACGGTTCTGCATATGGCAAAAGACCATATCAACCTATCATTACTGATGAATCAAGTGGGGGTATGAGAATGAATCAATGGATGGAACTCGCAGACCGGGTGCTGGCCGGCGCAGAAATAACTGACGAAGAGGCGCTTTCAATATTACATTGTCCTGATGAGGATATTTTGCTATTGATGCATGGGGCCTTTCACATCAGAAAACACTTTTATGGAAAAAAAGTAAAGCTCAATATGATTATGAATGCGAAATCAGGACTCTGCCCGGAAAATTGCGGCTATTGTTCACAGTCTGCGATTTCGAAAGCGCCGATTGAGTCTTACCGGATGGTGAATAAGGAAACGCTGCTTGAAGGCGCAAAGCGGGCGCACGATCTGAATATCGGCACATATTGCATCGTGGCAAGCGGCAGAGGACCTTCAAATAGAGAAGTGGATCAGGTCGTTGACGCAGTGCAGGAAATTAAAGAGACGTATGGACTGAAGGTGTGTGCGTGTCTAGGACTGTTAAAGCCGGAGCAGGCGAAGCGGCTCAAAGATGCCGGAGTAGACCGCTATAATCATAATTTGAATACGTCACAGAGAAACCATTCAAACATCACGACCTCACATACATACGATGACAGGGTCAATACAGTTGAAATCGCAAAAGAATCGGGACTGTCTCCGTGTTCCGGTGCCATTATCGGAATGAAGGAGACGAAACAGGACGTCATCGACATTGCAAAAAGCTTGAAGGCTCTTGACGCGGATTCCATTCCGGTGAATTTTTTGCATGCGATTGACGGCACGCCATTAGAAGGCGTCAACGAATTAAACCCGCTGTATTGTTTAAAAGTGCTGGCACTGTTCCGTTTTATTAATCCGTCAAAAGAAATCCGCATTTCAGGAGGAAGAGAGGTCAATCTCCGCTCATTGCAGCCATTAGGGCTTTATGCCGCTAACTCCATTTTTGTCGGAGATTACTTAACGACTGCCGGGCAGGAAGAAACGGAGGACCATAAAATGCTGAATGATTTAGGCTTTGAAATCGAATCAGTCGAAGAAATGAAGGCCAGTTTAAGTGCCAAAAGCTGAAAGATTCAATAAAAGCAATCGGTGTGATGTCGATTGCTTTTCTTTTTGAATAGAAAGGAGAAGGTTCACATGACTATTGCATCTTCAACTGCATCTTCTGGGTTTTTGAAAAACCCATACCCTTTTTACGAAACATTGCGCGCTGTTCATCCGATTTATAAAGGGAGCTTCATGAAATATCAGGGATGGTATGTCACAGGATATGAAGAAACGGCAGCCATTTTGAAGGATACCAGATTCAAAGTCCGCCCCCCGCTGCCCGAGAGAACAACCAAATATCAGGACCTTACACGTGTACAAAAACAGATGATGCTGTTTCAGAACCAGCCTGATCATAGGCGATTGCGGACGATGGCCAGCGGAGCGTTTACGCCGAGAATGACAGAATGCTATCGTTCGTATATTGAAGAAACTGTCCACCGCTTACTTGATCAAGTGCAAGGCAAAAAAAAGATGGAGGTCATTTCGGACTTTGCTTTTCCTTTAGCAAGCTTCGTCATCGCTAACATCATAGGTGTACCGGAGGAAGATAGGGAGCAATTAAAAGAATGGGCTGCAAGTCTCATTCAAACGATTGATTTTACCCGGTCAAGAAAGGCACTAACAGAGGGCAATCATACCGCTGTACAGGCTATGGCATTTTTTAGAGAACTGATTCAAAAGCGAAAACAGCAGCCGCAGCAGGATATGATCAGCATGCTCTTGAGGGGGAAAGAAAAGGATAAGCTGACGGAAGAGGAAGCGGCATCGACGTGCATATTGCTGGCGATCGCCGGACATGAGACAACCGTCAATCTCATCAGCAATTCAATTCTTTGTCTGCTGCAGCACCCACAACAGCTTTTGAAGCTAAAAGAAAACCCAGATCTTATTGATACCGCAGTTGAGGAATGTTTACGCTATGAAAGCCCCACGCGAATGACTGCCAGAGTTGCATCAGAAGATATTGACATTAGCGGGGTGACAATCCGTCAAGGGGAACAAGTCTATCTTCTGTTAGGGGCTGCCAATCGAGATCCAAACATATTTGCGCACCCCGATGTCTTCGATATGACGAGAAGCCCTAATCCGCACCTTTCATTCGGGCATGGCCATCATATTTGCATGGGGTCCTCGCTGGCACGATTAGAAGCACAAATTGCGGTCAATACACTGCTGCAGCGAATGCCCGGCCTTCAACTGGCTGATTGTGAATGGCGATACCGGCCGCTTTTTGGATTTCGGGCGCTTGAGGAGCTGCCGGTGACTTTTGAATAACCCTAAGCATGTGAGTGCCAAAAAAGTGTCAGCCCCGCCGAAAATGGGCAATCTATAAAAAAGGGGAGTGAACACAGTGAAAAAAGTGCTGATCGCCGGCGGAAATGGTGTGATTGGGAGACTACTGGCTGAAGGGCTTAGGTCAGATTATGAAGTGACAGTGCTTGATAAAGATCATGTCGACGGCACAGCCTCTTCCATTCAGGCTGATGCGGCAAATTATGAGGAGCTGTTGAAGAAGATTCCGAAGGATACAGATGTGATCTTGAATTTATTGGCTGTCAAAATCAAATACGATGTCATGGACATTGCTGAATTTGAAAAAATGACGGATGTTTTCTATAGGGCAAGCTATTATCTGTGCCGCGCCGCAGCGGAGCTCGGGATTGAAAAGCTCGTATTCGCCAGCAGCAATCATGTCACAGATGTCTACGAAAAAGACGGGCGTTCGCTCTTAGGACGGGAAATCACCACAAGCGATTATCCGCTGTCAAAAAACTTGTACGGCGTATTAAAGCTGACCTCGGAACAGATCGGCCATTTGTTTTATTTGGAAAATAAGCTTTCAGTAATCAATCTTCGCATTGGAACAGTTGTCACTGACGAAATAGATACACTGCATGAAAAAGAACGAACGAAAAAGACACTGCTTTCCCACCCCGATCTGCTGTCGATTTTTAAAGCTGCCATTGAAACCAATATCCGGTACGGCACTTATTACGCCGTCTCTGATAATCCGGGCCGGCCATGGTCCATTGAATCCGCTGTGAATGAACTTGGATTTTCGCCGCAAATCAATACAGCCGAGCTTCTGAATGAGGAAGAGAACGGAGCATAATCATTTTCTAAGATTATGCTCTTTTTCTTTTGTCATCGGTTTTAATCCACGGCAGTCCCCGCCCGGCCGAGGACTCTGTTCAAATGATTATAGACATGGCAATCACAGGTTTGCTACATTTTAGACACGATATCGTCACATGCTGCAGCTCGTTCAGAAAAGAATGACAACGCTTACAAAAGAGAGGTGGGAGCCATCGCACATTCATTGAAAAGTCGCCTGTTTGATTTTTTGATTTACGGGTTTTTGCTGATGTTCGCTTTAATATGCGTACTTCCGTTCATTCATGTCATCGCAGCATCTTTCGCCACAGTAGAAGAAGTTGTGTCAAAATCATTTATTTTAATACCGACCACTTTTTCGCTTGATGCTTATCGCTACATTTTTTCAACAGATATTATTTATAAGAGTTTGCTTGTTTCTGTGTTTGTGACAGTGATAGGCACTGCTGTCAGTATGTTTCTTTCTTCATTGATGGCTTACGGATTATCCCGCCGAGATTTAATCGGCCGGCAGCCGCTCATGTTTCTCGTCGTATTTACGATGCTCTTTAGCGGCGGCATGATTCCGACTTTCCTTGTGGTCAAATCGCTTGGATTGCTCGATTCTTACTGGGCACTCATTTTGCCGACAGCCATTAATGCCTTTAACCTGATCATTTTGAAGAACTTCTTTCAAAATATCCCGGCAAGTCTGGAAGAGTCCGCGAAAATCGACGGATGCAATGACTTGGGCATTTTCTTTAAAATTGTGCTGCCGCTGTCACTTCCTGCGATCGCAACGATTTCATTGTTTTATGCGGTAACATATTGGAACACGTATATGACTGCGATTCTGTACTTAAATGATTCTGCAAAATGGCCGATTCAGGTGCTTCTGCGCCAAATCGTCATTGTATCAAGCGGAATGCAGGGGGATATGTCAGAAATGGGGGCAGGCAGCCCGCCGCCTGAGCAAACCATTAAAATGGCGGTCATAGTGGTGGCGACCATCCCGGTTCTGCTCGTCTATCCGTTTATACAAAAGCATTTCGCAAAAGGAGCTTTGCTGGGATCTGTCAAAGGATAAAAGAAATATGAAACGGAGGGGTACGATGGGAAACAAATGGAGGGTGCTTTTCATTGTGCTTGTACTGGCACTCGGCGGAGTGCTGGCGGGCTGTAAAGGGGCTGATCAGTCTTCGGCTGAAGGCAAAGCTGACTCGGATTCAAAGGTAAAGCTGTCTTGGATGGCGATTTTGTATCACCAGCAGCCGCCGAAAGACAGGGCAATTAAAGAAATTGAAAAGCTGACAAATACAGAACTGGACATCACCTGGGTTCCAGACGCGGTGAAAGAAGACAGGCTGAATGCGGCGCTTGCAGCCGGCAACCTTCCGCAAATCGTGACCATCCAGGATATTAAAAATTCGTCAGTCATGAACGCCTTCCGGTCAGGAATGTTCTGGGAGATTGGCGACTATATCAAAGATTATCCGAACTTAAGCAAAATGAACAAACTCATTAATAAAAATGTGACAATCGACGGCAAGCTCTACGGGATTTATAGAGAGCGTCCGCTTTCCAGGCAGGGTATCGTCATTCGAAAAGACTGGCTGGACAATTTGAATTTAAAAACGCCGGAAACGCTTGATGAACTTTATGAAGTGGCCAAAGCATTTACAGAGGATGATCCTGACAAGGATGGGAAAGATGATACGTTCGGACTGACAGACCGCAATGACTTAATTTACGGCGCGTTTAAAACGCTTGGCTCGTATGAAGGCATGCCGACGGATTGGAAGGAGTCCAATGGAAAATTCACGCCTGATTTTATGACACAAGAATACAAAGACACAATGAATTATATGAAAAAGCTGCGTGATAACGGCTATATGAATAAGGATTTTCCAGTCACAAGCAAAACCCAGCAGCAGGAGCTGTTTTCCCAAGGAAAAGCCGGCATCTATATTGGGAATATGGTAGACGCGGTCAATCTGCGCGACCATGCCTCTGATAAATCGATGAAGCTTGAGATCATCAACCGCATAAAAGGCCCTGATGGGAAAGAGCGGGTGTGGGCATCCGGGGGCCATAACGGCGTGTTTGCTTTCCCGAAAACGAGTGTGAAAACAGAAGCTGAGCTTAAACGGATTCTGGCGTTTTTTGACCGAATTGCTGAAGAAGACGTCTATAGCCTGATGACTTACGGCATTGACGGCGTTCATTACAGCAAAGAAGAAGGCAAAACGTTCATTCGCAAGGAAAGCCAAGTGAAAGACTGGCAGACTGATATTCAGCCGCTGTCCGCCCTAATCGCCATAGATAAAGCCTACTTAAAAAATACTGGGGATCCGCTTCGCACGGCGTACGAGGAACTGACGGAAGACAATGAAAAGATCATCGTCTCAAACCCTGCTGAAAGCCTGTATTCCGCCGCGGAGTCGGAACGGGGAGATGAATTGAAGAAAATCATTGATGACGCGACCTACAAATATATAATAGGCGACATCACAGAAAGCCAGTTTGATAAAGAAGTGGAAAATTGGGAGTCAAGCGGCGGAAAGCAGATAATTCAGGAATACGAAGAAGCGTTTAAACAAACAAAATAACATTGGAAAAACCCAAAACGCGCAAGCGGTTTTGGGTTTTTTACATGTTTCTTTTTTGCTGGCGGTAGTTTCCCGGTGTAATCCCCTCCAGCTTTTTAAAAGACCTGATAAAGTTTTGCGAGTTTTTGTATTTCAGTTTTTCGGCAATGTCTTTGACCGCCATGTCGGTTTCGGCAAGCCAGCTTTTCGCCATATGGTGGCGGTAGCCGGAGACATACTCGCTGAATGAAATGCCCATTTCTTTTTTGAAGATGCTGCTTAAATAGTTTGGGTTGTAATGCAGCCTGCGGGCGATTTCATCCAGTGTCAAATCGGATTCAAACTCGTGATGGATGATATGAATGATGTTGTCGGAAATATTTTTGTACTGGGCGTCCGCGCGGGCGTTCACTTTGTCTGTCATCGGATCAATAAACTCATTCTTGAGCCAGTTTTCGGTATCCTCGAATGTTTTCAGCTCAAATATTTGGTCATACAGCATTTTGTTTTCTTCAAGCTCAAATAATTCGATCCCGAGCACATGCATGAGTTCAATCACATGGTTCAAAAAGCGGGCGATGGCGATTTGAAATTGGTACGGGTTGGTGTTTTGGGTGAAAATGGCTTGCAAAATGGCGTGCAGGCATTTGTCTGCTTTCTCCTTGTCCCCTGCTTTGACAGCATCGAACAGCTCATGCTGAAGCTGCTTTGGAAAATGGGTTTTGAAGGTTTTTTTCTGATCAAGATCTTCGTAAAAGATAATCGATTTGTTTTCCGCTTTAAGCCGGTATTTCAACGCTTCTGAGCCTTCCGCATAGGCTGTTTTCGCTTTTGCCAGCGCATCAAATGGCTGGCTGATGCCGATGCTGACAGACAGCTGCAGCTCGGCTTCCGCTTTTTCCTGAATCATTTTTGCAGTCTCATTCAGCTCAGCGATGAATTCTTCCTTTGTCCCGTTCTGGTTGATCAAAATGGTTGCCTGCTGTTTGTCCACGACGGCGGGCGCAAGATGCTTGTCTGCCGGAATGTTTCTCTCAATCAGGCTGTTGACTGCAAACAACAGCAGATCCATATCTTTTTTCTCATATGGCGTATGATTGAGCGTATCAATTTGCAGCACAAGCAGGGCGAGATGCCGCCAATTTTGCTTTAAACCGAGGCTTTCGAAACGGTTATTGACCTCCTCATTGGTCAGTTTTCCAAGCATGAGCCTGACCATAAAATATTGCTGCAGATGAGTGGCCTGCTGTTTCATTGTCTCTTCAAGGTCGTCATTTCTGTCCTTCAGCTGCTTAAAGCTGTGTTCAATTAACTCAAATTCATTTTGTGGCGGCTGTTTCTCTGGAATGGCGCCATGCCGTGCGAATGATTCGTAAAGCAGCCGGATCGGTTTATAAAAATGGCGGGAGCCAAGCCAAGAGAATAATAATGAAAGCGTTAACAAAATAAAACATACCGTAAAGGTGATCCAGCCGATTGATTTAGCTTCTTTCTTTAATTCAGGCAAGGAAACGAGAGAGAAATAAGTCCATGTGTTATAGTCTGATTTTTGATAGGTGACTTTATATTGAACCCGGTCAATGACTGTTTCAAACTGTCCGCTTTTGGCTGTCTGCGCCAGCATTTTTTGGACAAAGTCGTCTCTTTGAAGAGTTTCACCGATATCAGACATGTTGTTATGCAGGATGATGCGCCCTTTTTCATCAATGATAAACAGGTTGTTGGCATTCGAATAGTCAGGCATATTTTTGACCAGCGAACAGCTCGGAATGCTTGCGGCGGCCAAACCCTTCGTATTTGTGCTGTTGAGAGGCAGCTGTTTAATCAAATTGATATTGTAGCGGCAGTTTTCTGCTGTGCCTTCTTTTGTCGAAATCAAATGATTGTTTTCCTCAAGCGTCCAATACGAGCGGCTCGCTTTGTGGTCCGTGTAGGCTGCGGCTGCTTCATGAAGAGAGTCTGTATTCAAACGGTACAAGCCGGAATTGTTCATGTACCATTTTTTCATATAACTCACAAGCGTCATGTTGGACAGGTCGGTATCAAAGCTTTGCAGATAGTTGAGCTCTTGGTTCACTTGGTTATAGATTTGAAATTGGTTAGAGTGCAAAGGCTCGGACAGTGTGCGAAGGAGAGGCGGCGAACTCACATAGTGGGTTAAAGAGTGATCGACGGTTTTTAATATGTGCTCGATGCTTTGCTGAGTCTGCCGGAGTGTGTCGAGCTTTTCCTCCGAAACGTTGGAGATAGCCGTTTTCTGAGAGTGCTCGTACGAAAACAATCCGACCAGAATGACCGGAATGGTGCTGAGCAGACAGAAAAACGTGATCAGTTTGTAATAAAACTTGTATTGGCTTCTTTTCATAAAACCCCCCATTTCATAACATCCACTTCACCTTAATACAATTAATCCAAAGATTGATAGATATTGTCAATAATCATTTTCTAATATTGGTGTCTTTTTTTCAGGTGGACCGGCTGAACCCATGGTTATAGAGGAATAAGGCAGGATGTGATCATATGATTGTAGACGGACGTTTGCGTGCTGCGCTACAGTGAAGGCAAGAACCCGTGATAGGAGGCTTGGAAAAGGTGAAAACAGCAGAAGCGCAAGCACCGGCTGTTGATGCGGTCATTTTTAAAAAAGAGAAAAGAAAGCGCTTACTAAGACAGCTGATCCAGCAGAAGTATTTGTACTTCATGATTTTGCCGGGGTGTATTTATTTTTTGCTTTTTAAATATGTCCCGATGTGGGGAATTGTGATTGCGTTTCAGGATTATCAGCCGTTTCTCGGTATTTTGGGCAGTGAATGGGTTGGACTGAAGCATTTTATCAGGCTGTTTACAGAGCCTACGTTTTTTCTCCTGTTAAAAAACACGCTCGTGTTATTTGCTTTGAACCTGGTGATATTTTTCCCGGTGCCGATTTTGCTGGCGCTTCTATTAAACGAAGTGCGGAGGGCGCTCTTTAAAAAATTTGTTCAGACGCTGATTTATATCCCGCACTTTATGTCATGGGTCATTGTTGTATCGCTTTCGTTTGTGCTTTTGACAGTAGACGGGGGCTTGATTAATGAACTGATTGTGTTTTTTGGCGGCGAAAAAATCAATTTTCTGCTGAATGAAGAATGGTTCCGGCCTCTTTATATTCTGCAGGTCATTTGGAGGGAAGCGGGCTGGTCGACGATCATTTATCTTGCGGCCATCACTGCGGTGGATCCTCAGCTGTATGAAGCGGCGAAGATGGACGGAGCGGGACGGCTGCGGCAAATGTGGCATATTACATTGCCTGCTATTAAAAGTGTCATCGTCGTTTTGCTGATTTTAAAAATCGGGGACACGCTGGAGCTTGGCTTCGAGCATGTGTATTTGCTGCTAAACGCGACAAACAGGGAAGTGGCGGAAATTTTTGATACGTATGTTTACACTGCGGGGCTGAAACAAGGCCAGTTCAGCTACAGTACAGCGGTCGGCGTGTTTAAAGCGGCGGTCGGGCTGATTTTGGTTATGCTTGCGAATCGTTTGGCGAAGAAATTTGGCGAGGAAGGAATTTATTAAGAAAGGGATGGGATCAATGGATCAATCAATCGCTGTAAAATCGCCTCTTACGTACGCAGAGGCATTGGCAAAAACCATTATGAACACGTATACAGTGGAGGAACTGCCGCCTGCAAACCGCTGGCACTACCATCAGGGTGTTTTCTTATGCGGTGTATTGCGGCTGTGGGAAGCAACTGGACAGCAGCGGTACTTTGAGTATGCGAAGGCCTATGCAGACCTTTTAATCGACGATTATGGCAATCTATTATTCAGAAGAGACGAGCTGGACGCCATTCAAGCAGGTCTTATTCTTTTTCCATTATATGAGGAGACGAAGGATGAGCGGTATGTCAAAGCGGCAAAAAGGCTGCGCGGCTTGTATGGGACACTGAACCGGACGTCTGAGGATGGCTTTTGGCACAAGGACGGCTATCCTTATCAAATGTGGCTTGACGGCTTATACATGGGCGGGCCGTTCGCACTGAAATACGCCAATCTGAAGCAGGAGCCGGAGCTGTTTGATCAGGTCGTGCTGCAGGAGTCACTGATGAGAAAGCATACGAAGGATACAAAAACCGGACTCTATTATCACGCCTGGGATGAAGCGAAACAAATGCCTTGGGCCAATGAAGAAACAGGCTGTTCACCAGAGTTTTGGGCGCGTTCTATCGGCTGGTACGTCATGTCTCTCGCTGACATGATTGAAGAGCTGCCGAAAAAGCACCCAAACCGTCACGTTTGGAAAAAAACCTTGCAGGACATGATTGAAAGCATCTGCCGCTATCAAGACAAGGAGACGGGGTTATGGTACCAGATCGTTGATAAGGGCGACAGGCCCGATAACTGGCTGGAAAGCTCAGGATCCTGCCTGTACATGTACGCAATCGCGAAAGGAATCAATAAAGGATATCTAGACAGAGCATACGAACCAACCCTGTTCAATGCGTATCAAGGTTTGATTCAGCATAAAACTGAAACGACAGACAACGGTGCGTTTCTCGTCAAAGATATTTGTGTCGGAACATCAGCCGGTTTTTATGACTATTATGTCAGCCGGGAAAGAAGCACAAACGACCTGCACGGGGCCGGCGCGTTTATTTTGGCCATGACAGAGCTGGAGCCTCTTTTTAGGTCAACGGGGAAATGAAAACAAGTATACGTACGGCTTTGTGTGTGATCGCCTCAGTGCTCTTTTTGGCATCATGCTCAAGCAGGCCGGACGGAATGCATGTCATCCTCTTTTCTGATATGCAGGCAGGCGTACAAGAAAAAATAAAAAAGGCAGTCGGGCAGGAGGCCGGGAAGGTGGATATCTTTCCTGTTTTTCCGGAAAAACTGCTGACCGAGATCACCGCTCAAGAGGGGGATGTCTTCATCGTGCCTGAAGACATGTTTCAAGCGTACGATGATCCGGAAAATTTTCAGCCGTTAGACGAATGGGCGGTGAAAAAAACATCTCCTTATACAGCTGTTGATCAAAAAACAGGGGAAAAAACGGTCTATGCCGTTCAGATCAGAAAAGGGGAAAAGCAGCTGAACGGCTATTCCTTTCGATTGAATCGCAATATGGCAGCGTTTATTCCTGTGTATGCTAAAAAAACAGAGGAAGCGCTGCAGCTGATTTCTCAACTAACTGAAGTCCGATAGAGGTGAGGACATTGAAGAACATCGCAATTTGCGGATTGAGCAGCAGAGCTCTCAGTATGTTTATCAAACCGCTGATGGAGCGGTTTTCATCACATTATGAGATTACGGGATTGCTGGATGCCGATCCAAAACGTTTTGCCGTTTGCAAGAAAAGGTTTCCGGAGCTTGCCCACGTCCCAGAATACAGCGAAGTCGCTTTCGATGAGATGATGCGCGTTTCAAAGCCTGATATCGTCATTGTGACAGGCAGGGATGACACGCATGTCACATATATCGTAAGAAGCCTTCAGTGGGATACCGATGTGATTACAGAAAAACCAATGGTGACGACGGTGCAGGATGCAAATCGGGTGCTTGAGGCTGAGGCGAAAAGCAAAGGGAGGGTCACCGTTGCGTTTAACTATCGCTACAGCCCGTTTCACCGAAAAATTAAAGAAATGATTCTTGAGGGAAAAATAGGCAGGGTAACCTCTGTTGATTTAAACTGGTATATTGATACGTATCATGGCGCCAGCTATTTTAAACGCTGGAACCGGTCGAGGCAATTTTCCGGAGGCCTCTCTGTCCATAAATCAACGCATCACTTCGATCTTGTCAATTGGTGGCTAGGGCAAAATCCGTCTGAGGTATTTGCTTATGGCGCGTTGAATTACTACGGGCCCGACAGTGAGTGGAACCCGCTGCCTGATGAAGACGGGCGTTTTTGCGGGACGTGCCGGGTTAAAGAAAAATGTCATTACTATTCAAGATGGCATCCCCGTTCCTCCAAAGCTTCTGTTAAGGATGATCATCTCCAAGCGGGAGACCAATCCAGCTTATATACAGCATACAGGCCGGACGCGTGTATTTTTGATGAGGAGATTGACATTGAAGATACGTACGTGGCGGCCGTCAAATACGACGGCGGCGCGCTTTTAAGCTACTCCATCCTATTTTCCGCCCCGTATGAAGGCTACCGGCTGACGATCAACGGCACAAAAGGGCGTATTGAATCAAATGAATTTCACGAGCCTTCCAGAATTCCGTTTGCTTTTCCCGAGCAGACGATTGAATACTATCCGCTTTTTGAATCAAAGCAGACGATACAAGTGGTTAAAAACGAGGGCGGACATGGCGGTGGCGATCCACTATTGCTTGAAGATCTTTTTTTAGGGAAAGATCCGCTGCGCCAGTATGACATTTTAGCAGGGGCTGAAGCAGGCGCCTACTCTATCGCAGTCGGTGAGGGGATATGGCGCTCGGTTGCCGAAAAGAAGCCGGTCGATGTGAAGAGGCTTATTCAGATGCAAAATATATAAAGCGGAAAAGGAGGGGCCGCCGTGGAGCATGATGGTTCAATGGGTCGGGTGCTGCGTTTTTGCGAGTGGATCATGAGATTGGCATATACGAACTTGCTTTGGCTGTTTTTTGCGGTGATCGGCCTCGGGGTGTTCGGTATCATGCCCGCGACCGCAGCTTTATTCGCTGTCATGCGGAAATGGGTTCAGGGGCAGGAGAACGTTCCTGTGCTAAAAACGTTTTGGCGGGAGTACAAGGCTGAGTTTTTCCGTTCAAATCTGCTCGGTGCTGTATTGGCAATCATCGGAATGATCATTTATATCGATTTGGCCTTTATGTATCCGAGCCATTTCCTTCTGCATGTCCTGCGTTTTGCCATTATGATATTTGGATTTTTGTTCGTATCTATGCTTTTTTATGTGTTTCCGCTGCTTGTCCATTTTGACTGGAAAAAACGTCTGTATGTGAAGTTTTCGCTTTTGCTTAGTGTGGCGTATTTGCAATATACGCTCGTCATGCTTGCCCTGACTGTCGCTCTCTTTTTCCTGCTTGCGTACCTTCCCGGCATTGTCCCTTTTTTCAGCGTCAGCCTGATCAGCTACTGTCATATGCGAATTGTGTATGCTGTGCTGCTGAAAGTAGAGCAGCAAGATGGTGAGCCGCAGGAGAAACACCAAGCTTTTTATCCGCGGACGAGGTGATCATGATTTCTCTATCATAATGCTGTTCCAAACAGAATAGAGTGATAGAGAAAGGAGAGCGGATAAGATGCTGAAGGTGGCAGTATTTGATGAAGAGCATGAAAAAGACCTACAGACAGAAATCAATTCATTTTTAAAAGGGATATCAGAGGAGCAGCTGATTGATATCAAATATACGGTTTCGGCGGCGTGCGACCCGGACGGCGAGCAGCTTTACTGTTTTTCCGCCCTTATTTTATATCGTAAATAAAAAGATCTTCCCGCGGGCGCGGAAAGATCTTTTTTTGTTAATAAGCCTTTTTTACTCTTGGACTTCTCGGCTTGTCAATTTTCTCCGCTTTTTTGATCTCTCTTCGTTCTTTTGAAAGCGATTGATAGAGAGAGGCGATCATCAGCAGGATAACAATAGAAAACGGCAGCGCTGCCAGAATCGCTGTGTTCTGCAAAGCGGCAAGCCCGCCGGAATATAGAAGCACAGCCGCCATGGAGGACTGAATGATACCCCAGCTGAGTTTCACAGAGTTTGCCGGATTTAATGAACCGTACGACGTCTGCATGCCCAGCACGAATGTCGCGGAATCAGCAGACGTGATAAAGAATACAGCGATCAGAACCAATGCAAGGATCGATGTCACCATTGTCAGCGGATAGTTGTCAAGTGTTCCGAACAGCATCGTTTCAGTTGACAGCTTGGCCACATTGAACGTGCCTTTTTGCTGAAGGTCCATGGCTGATACGCCGAAAATAGAGAACCATAGAAATGCCAAAATACAAGGTGTCACCAAGACGCCTATTAAAAATTCGCGGATCGTCCGGCCTCTTGACACGCGGGCAATGAAAATGCCGACAAATGGAGACCAGGAAATCCACCATGCCCAATAGAAAATCGTCCAACCGTTAATCCATTCGCGTTTTTCAGGATCGTTCGGTGTCAGCCTGAAGCTCATTTGAACGATGTTTTGAATATATTGTCCGATAGAATCTGTAAAAGAGTTCATAATCAGCACAGTAGGCCCGACAACGAGCATAAACAGCATTAACAGTCCGGCTAAGCCCATGTTGATGTTGCTCAGATACTTAATGCCTTTTCCGAGACCGCTCCATGCAGAAAGCAAAAAGAGCACTGTTACAATAATGATTAAAATCAATTGGACGATAAACGAATTCGGTATTCCAAACAGGTAATTCAAACCGCCGTTGATTTGGGTTGCGCCGAGGCCAAGACTTGTCGACACTCCGACAACAGTGGCAAAAACAGCAATACAGTCAATCAATTTGCCGATCGGGCCGTTTACTTTATCGCCGAGAATCGGTGACAGCGTGCTGCTAATTAATCCGGGCGCGCCTTTGCGGAATTGGAAATAGGCAATACATAATGCCACAACGGCATAGATGGCCCAAGCGTGCAGACCCCAGTGGAAAAACGTATAGCGGAGTGCATCTCTAAAGGCTTGGGGGGTTTCTGTTTCACCTGATGGAGAGCTAATTGCGTAATGGCTGATCGGTTCAGCCGCACCATAGAATACTAAGCCGATTCCCATGCCTGCGCTGAACAGCATGGCAAACCATGATAATAACCCGAATTCCGGTTTTTCATCGGGCTTTCCGAGTTTTATTTTTCCGATCGGGCTGAAAATTAAAAAGAGACAGAACCCGACAAACAAAGAAACAACTAAAAGATAATACCAACCAAACGAATTGGTAATGAATGCTTGTGCCGATTGAGACACGTTTTGCAGACTGTCAGGAGAAATAACGCCCCACAATACAGCTGCAGCTGTGACGACAATCACAATCCAAAATACACTAGATATATGTTTCAACATTTCTCACCCTCTAATTTTTTGAGTACGCCTATATCTTGCTCGCAGGCTTAGTATGGTCGTACGCTGGCAGATCAATCCTCTCTTTAAATTACCCCGCAATCAGGTGAAACAAAACAAGTCTCACCCTAACATGAATGCGGAGAATGTTCAAATATTCGGCCTTTGTTTGCAAGTGTTCAAAAGAAATGGTTAAGAACGGGCATATTGTCCGGCATTAAGCCCCGCAAGTCTGCCTGTGACAAGGGCAGAGGTAATATTGTATCCGCCTGTGTAGCCGTGGATATCCAGAATTTCACCGCAAAAATACAGCCCCTCCATTTTTTTAGAAGCCATCTTTTTCGGGTCAATTTCTTTTACAGATACCCCGCCTCCCGTGACAAAGGCCTTATCAAGAGACAGTGTGCCATTTGCGAGAACAGTAAACTGCTTGCAGTCCTTTACAAATTGTCTGAAAGGGTCTTTCGGCAGCTCAGAAAACGATACGTTCGGAGAGATGCCGTTTTTTTCAAGCAAGAATAGGAGGTAGCGCTCCTGCATCCAAGGCTTCAGCACGTTTTTAATGGCTTTTTTCGGTGCTTCTTTCAATTCTTTATACATCTTTTGAAATAGTGTTTCTTCATTGATATCCGGGTACAAATCAATTTTGATCGGCACTTGGGGCTGTTTTTTCAGCTCTTTCACAACAAATTGGCTGCATCTGAGAATAGCGGGTCCTGAGAGGCCGAAATGGGTAAACAGCATGTCCATTTTATGTGTGATAATCGGTTTTCCTTTTTTATTTAACACACTGACAGCGACATCTCTTAATGATAAGCCCTGAAGTGTTTTTTGCTTAATAAACGGTTCGGCAGATGTGACGGGAACCTCTGTCGGAAACAGCTCTGTTATGGTATGGCCTGCGGCTTCAGCCCATTCATACCCGTCTCCCGTGCTTCCGGTATGGGGCACACTTTTACCGCCGACAGCGATAATGACTGCCTGGCTATGGATCATTTCGCCGTTATTCGTCACAATCCCTGCTGTCTGTCCATCTTCATATATGACAGATTTAATTTTCTCGTTCGTTCTGATGGTTACGCGGAGCTGTTTCAGCCTGTTTAACAGCGCGTCAACGACACTTTGGGCTTTGTCTGTCACCGGAAACATCCGGCCGTGATCCTCTTCCTTCAATTGGATGCCGAGATTTTCAAAGAACTTGATAATGTCTTCATTATTAAATTCAGAAAACGCACTGTATAAAAAACGCCCGTTGCCTGGGATGTGCTTAATTATTTCTTCCACAGGAAGGCGGTTCGTCACATTGCAGCGGCCGCCCCCGGAAATTGCGAGTTTCCGGCCTAGTTTATTCCCTTTATCTATCAGCAAAACATCAGCACCCTGTTCTCCTGCTGCAATTGCTGCCATCAAGCCAGAAGGGCCTCCGCCGATTACGATTACGTCATACTGTTTCATCTTTATCATCAACTTTCTTTTTCCGTTTCGTATGCGAACACCCCGTCCGCAGTACTATTATAGCGAAAGTAAGCCTTTCCTTAAACGTCTTTTGCCGTGAACCTGAATCGTTCACAAGATTGCTTTTGTATTTATTACCGTCTAAATGCCCAGTTGTGGTAAAATAGAAAAGTTGAATCTTCGTAGAAAATGGTGATGAAGAAACATGTCAAGCAAACTGTTAAGAGGCACGTTTGTGTTAACGCTCGGTACATATATATCACGGATTCTTGGAATGGTCTATTTAATTCCTTTCAGCATTATGGTCGGGGCGACAGGCGGTGCATTATTTCAATACGGATACAACCAATATACTTTATTTTTGAATATTGCTACGATGGGCTTTCCGGCCGCTGTTTCTAAATTTGTTTCTAAATATAATTCCAAAGGGGATTACGAAACAAGCCGAAAAATGCTCAAGGCGGGCATGTCGATTATGCTTGTCACAGGAATGATTGCCTTCTTCATTCTGTATTTATCAGCTCCGCTGTTTGCGGAAATATCGCTGGGAGGCAAGGATAATAACGGGCTGACGATTGACCATGTCGTTTATGTCATCCGCATGGTCAGCTTAGCGCTGTTGGTCGTGCCGATTATGAGCCTTGTCCGCGGATTCTTTCAAGGGCACCAAATGATGGGGCCGACAGCCGTTTCCCAAGTCGTTGAACAGATTGTCCGCATCATCTTTTTATTGAGTGCGACATTCTTGATTTTGAAGGTTTTCAACGGCGGCCTTGTCATCGCTGTCGGTTATGCGACCTTCGCAGCGCTGATCGGCGCCTTCGGAGGCCTGATCGTGCTGTATATTTATTGGAACAAACGGAAGGGCAGCCTTTTGGCGATGATGCCGAATACGGGGCCGACAGCAAACTTAAGCTACAAGAAAATGTTTCTCGAGCTGTTCAGCTATGCCGCTCCGTACGTTTTTGTCGGACTGGCCATCCCTTTGTATAACTATATTGATACAAATACGTTTAACAAAGCGATGATCGAAGCCGGCCATCAGGCCATCAGCCAGGACATGATGGCGATTCTTACCCTGTATGTGCAGAAGCTTGTGATGATCCCGGTTTCCCTTGCAACAGCTTTCGGATTGACATTAATTCCAACGATTACTGAATCGTTTACTAGCGGAAACTATAAGCTGCTGAATCAGCAGATCAATCAAACCATGCAGACGATCCTGTTTTTAATTATTCCAGCTGTTGTCGGGATCTCTGTATTGGCAGGGCCGACGTATACATTCTTTTACGGATCAGAAAGTCTTCTTCCTGAACTGGGGGCAAACATTCTGTTTTGGTATTCCCCGGTTGCGATTCTGTTCTCTTTATTTACGGTCAACGCAGCCATTCTGCAGGGCATTAATAAACAGAAATTTGCGGTTGTCAGCCTTGTCATCGGCGTCGTGATCAAGCTCGTGCTGAATGTTCCGCTGATCAAGCTGATGCAGGCTGACGGCGCGATTTTAGCGACGGCGCTTGGATATATCGCTTCGCTTTTATACGGGTTTATCATGATCAAGCGCCATGCCGGCTATTCGTATAATGTATTAGTCAAACGGACAGTCTTAATGTTGCTATTATCAGCGGTAATGGGAATAGCCGTAAAAATCGTGCAGTGGGTATTAAGCTTCTTTATTTCCTACCAGGACGGCCAGGTGCAAGCTGCGATCGTTGTGGTGATTGCGGCTGCTGTTGGCGGAGCTGTCTACTTGTATTGCGCCTACCGATTAGGATTTTTGCAGAAAATATTAGGCCGCCGTTTGCCGGGTTTCTTAAAGAAAGGCAGCCATGCCGGCTGATGAACAAAATATGATGAACCAAAGGGCTCGCATGCTGCGGGCTTTCTTTTATAAAGGAGAGATGAGGAATGAGACTTGATAAGCTGCTTGCCAACAGCGGGTATGGTTCCAGAAAAGAAGTCAAAGCCGTTGTGAAGGCGGGGGCCGTCATGGTCGATGGCAAACCGGCCAAAGATGTAAAGGCTCACGTTGATCCTGATACGCAGGAGGTGACCGTATACGGGGAACCGGTTGATTACCGCGAGTTTATTTATCTTATGATGAATAAGCCGCAGGGAGTGCTGTCGGCGACTGAGGACAGCCGGCAGCAAACAGTGGTTGATCTGCTGACGCCGGAAGAAATGAGATTTGAGCCGTTTCCCGCCGGCAGGCTTGATAAAGATACAGAGGGCTTTTTGCTGCTCACAAATGACGGCCAGCTTGCACATCGTCTCCTATCGCCTAAAAAGCATGTTCCGAAAACGTATGAAGTCCATTTGAAATCTCAAGTGTCGCCGGAAGATATCACCGCTTTGGAAGCAGGTGTCTATATAGAAGGCGGCTACAAAACAAAACCGGCAAAAGCGGAAATCAAGACAAACGACAACGGCAACACCGTGATATACCTGACGATTACAGAAGGAAAATACCATCAGGTCAAGCAGATGGCAAAGGCTGTCGGCAATGAAGTGATTTATCTGAAGAGGCTATCGATGGGACGCGTTTCCCTGGATCCCGCTCTGGCGCCTGGAGAATACCGCGAGCTTACAAAAGAAGAGCTGCAATTGCTGAATGAACCGCAAGCATGAAAAAACCCCGCATTCTAAATGCGGGGTCTTCTTTATAAGCACACAAAAACAAGGCTCAGAAGATTCTTCGCCCTGTATCTATCAGGCCGCTCTCAGGCGGCCCTATGTAATTTTTCAATGTTTATGAGGTAATCTTTACTTTCTTTCTCGTTGTCTCCCACTTGCCACGGCTTGGACTATGAACAAGATCATTGTATGCCAACACATTTAAGTCTCTTTGAATTGTTCTAGGTGTAATGCCGAATTCGTCAACCAGTTCCTGTGTTGTCACAAGACCTTTTTCTTGGATAAACATGTAAACTGATTTGATTCGAGTTAGCATACGGTTTGTTGAAGGTTTCAAAAAACCACTCCCTATCATAAGATCGGATGGACTTGACTAACCACAACTCACGACTATCAACTGCGTACGAAATAGCAACAAAGGCAGACATCTATTGTTTTAAAATAATTCGCCCTCATTATACACGATATCGCAGTAATGAATCTAGGGATAACTCCTATTAATTTTTTCCAATTCTCGTTGGGCAGCCATCCTTGTTGGATTACTATGTATTTCAGCTCAATATTATTATGCTTAAAGAAACTTTTTTTATTCTGTTTCGTAGTAAATTTTGGAGGTGGGTGCATTTTGACAAATTTGCTTGAAGCTTCAATAGAACAGGCTGGGTATACAAGCCGAAAAGAAGTGCTCACTGATGTTTTTCTGGAGGTCGGAAAAGGGGAGCTTGTCGGTCTGATCGGAGCTAACGGCGCCGGAAAAAGCACTGCAATCAAGGCAATACTCGGCCTCTCGGAAGATTTTAAAGGACATATTGGCTGGAACGACTGCTCATTTGCATATATTCCGGAGCATCCGTCCTTTTACGAAGAGCTGACGCTATGGGAGCATTTGGATCTGATCAGCGCGCTGCACGGTATTGAGGAGGGTGAATTTGCGCATCGGGCTGAAAGCCTTCTGCAGACGTTTTCACTAGATCATGTTATGCATGAACTGCCTGTCACCTTTTCAAAAGGCATGCAACAAAAACTGATGCTTATACAGGCTTTTCTCTCTAAGCCGGATATGTATGTGATTGATGAACCATTTATCGGCCTTGATCCGATATCGACGAAACGCTTTGTGGACATGCTTAAAGCTGAAAAAGAGCGGGGAGCCGGCATCCTCATGTGTACACACGTCCTCGATACCGCAGAAAAAATTTGTGATCGGTTTTACATGATTGAGAAAGGTTCTTTATTTCTCCAGGGCACGTTAAAAGATATTCAGGAACAGACTGGATCAGTGGGGCAGTCATTGCTTGACTGTTTTTATAAGGCAGTTCAAGGTGATCGTTCATGAATGGGCGTACGCTCTTTTTTCGTAGGCTGTTTGACTATTACAGATATCAGTTTAAGGTGCTGCATGCGGTCATTGACTGGACAGTCGCTCTCTACATCGTTTTGCCGGCGCTTGCTTTTGTCATCTATCAGTATGTTGATTTAATGAACGGAAGAGGCCTCCTTTATGAGTGGTCTGAAGTGATGGGATGGAGATGGCTGTACGCTGTGTGTGTGCTGATCATGTGCACAGGCTCGATCCGTACACTTTTAATGGAAGCGGACAAAGTGTTTTTGCTGCAAAAGAAAGAGATAATCTATCAGCTCAAACGGTACGCGCTGGGGTATTCCTTTTTGGTCACGCTGGCCAAATGGCTGCTTCTCTTTTTTATTTTCCTTCCTTTTATCCATTCTGTTCTCATCACATTGGCAGAAAGCGTTGCGCTATTGTGTTATTTGTTTGGCCTTCATCTATTCTTTTTATCCTTAAAGCAAGACAGGATCAGAAAGCCGCGCACCATTTCGAGACGGATTGGCGATATTCTTATCAGAGCGGTTCTTTTTGCCGGTTCTGCCATCCTGATCGTTTTCGCTGGATCACGCTTGCTTTTGCTCATTGGCATTATATGTTTGATTTTCGCATTCGTCCGCGGCTTGCAAAAGGCAGCTTCGTTCTCGGCTTTTGAAGCAGAGACGGCTGAAGAGAGAAAAAGCAGGTTGGCGCTTGCCGGGCTTGTCATGATGATGAGCCAGGAGGCGGGAATGCCGAAAGTGAAAGACAGGATGAGAAGAAAACCATTTTTATACCGGAATTCAAGAAGGATATTTAAAAAACGAACAATCTATACAGGCTATAAGGAATTGTTTTTCAAAGTCATGCTGAGGAATGGGGAGTATGCGAGGCAGATGTACATGCTATTGTCAGCTTTCACCGTTCTCATATTTGTCTCACCGATCTGGCTGAAGCTGATGGCGCTGTTGGTATATACAGGTGTTTGCCGTTATATCCTGACGCTTATTTTTGACAAGGTCATGGATTCCCCTTTTTTAATTGGCGCTCCGAAGGACAGTGATGAATATTATCGCGCCAGAAAAAGCTGTATCAACATCCTGCACTATGCGTTTGCCGCCTGCTGTTTATTAGCAGCCGCTGTCTCTTTATTGTTCACATAAAAAACCCAAACGGCTGACGTCTGGGTTTTTTGTCTATGTTATAAAATAAACAGCTGGATGAAAAACAGAATGGCGAAAACGATGACGAGCGGATGAATGTCTCTCCATTTTCCCCGCGCTGCTTTGACGATCGGATATGAAATAAATCCAAGCGCAATTCCTGTAGAAATGCTGGATGTCAAAGGCATGGCCAGAATGACGAGAAACGCAGGAAATGCCTCGTCCATCTCTTTCCAGTTCATGTTGGAAACCGAGCCCATCATCAGGCTGCCGACGATAATCAAAGCAGGCGAGGTGATGGCGGCTATACCGGACAAGGCGCTGACAAGCGGACTGAAAAACATTGAAGCCGCAAACATCACCGCCACAGTCAAAGCCGTAAGTCCCGTTCTTCCCCCGGCTGCGACACCTGCGGAGGATTCGATAAATGCAGTCGTCGGACTTGTTCCGAAGACAGCTCCGACTGTCGTTGCTGTTGAATCAGCAAGCAGGGCTTTTCGCACATTCGGCAGCTTGTTGTTCTTCATCAGTCCGGCTTGCTCTGCAACGCCGATCATTGTGCCTGTCGTATCGAAAATGGTGACCAATAGAAAAGAAAAGACGACAGCGTATAGGCCGTGATGAACGACATCGCCAAAAGCTGATAATGGATTTGAGATGATCAGCCCCTCTGGCAAATGAGGAAACGACATAAAGCCTTTTGAAAAATGCAGCTGACCGGTAAAAAATGCGATCAAAGCGGTAGCCGCCATTCCGATAAATAAAGCGCCGCTTACATTAAGCACCATCAGAACCACACTGATCAAAAGGCCGATCAGCGTTAAAATAACACCAGGCGAATGCAAATTGCCGAGAGTCACCAGGTTTGACTCATCAGCCGCCACAATTCCCGCCTGCCGCAAACCGATAAAAGCAATAAACAGCCCGATCCCTGTTGTGATTCCGTATTTTAAATTGTTTGGAATCGCTTCTATAAGTTGTTTTCTTAAAGGCGTTAACGATAGAATAATGAAGAGAACCCCTGCTGTAAATACTGCGCTGAAAGCTGTTGCGTATGAGATGCCGCCATCGCTTGCACTTACGACATGAAAGGCTAAATAAGCGTTCAAGCCCATGCCGGGCGCAATAGCAATCGGATAATTTGCTGCCAGGGCCATCCACAGCGTTCCGACAATGGAGGCAATAATCGTTGCGGTAAAAACCTGGTCGAAAGGAATCCCGGCATTAGCCAGAATGACCGGATTCACCACGACGATATAGACCATTGTGAAAAAGGTCGTCAGCCCTGCTATGATTTCTTGCTTTATGGATGTTTGCTGCTCTTTTAGATGAAACATAGTATCCTCCAATTACGAACGTTTTAACAAAACACCATTAATATTATTCGTTTTATTTGGTTTTTGCAAGTTTTTCTTGCGGAAAGGGGATCGTGATGAACTGGGAAGTTGAAGTGATCAGAAAAAAAGAAGATTTAATTCGTGATACGCAGGAATTTTTGAGAATCAACAGTGTAATGGATGAAACAACCGCCGGACCCGGCAAACCGTTCGGAGAAGGAGTAAACGCCAGCCTGACTTCATTGCTGGAGCTGGGAGAAAAAGAAGGCTTTACAACAAAAAATCTTGACGGCTTCGCAGGCCATATTGAATGGGGCGAGGGCGATGACATTGTCGGCGTACTTTGCCATGTTGATGTCGTGCCGCCGGGAGACGGCTGGACGAGTGATCCGTTTTCAGCTGATATCCGCAACGGACGGATTTATGCAAGGGGCGCCATTGATGATAAGGGCCCGACGATGGCTGCGTTTTACGCTTTGAAAATTGTAAAAGACATGAAACTGCCGCTTTCCAAGCGTGTCAGAATCATTATCGGAACTGATGAAGAAAGCGATTGGAGATGCGTGGAGCATTACTTCAAACATGAAGAAATGCCAACGCTGGGATTTGCGCCTGACGCCGATTTTCCGATTATTAACGCGGAAAAAGGAATCATTGATGCTTCGCTACTCATCCCGCACCGCTCAAACCAAGCCGATGCAGAGGCAGTGCTTGTCTCGTTTCAATCGGGTCTTCGCTTGAACATGGTGCCGGACGCTGCTGAAGCTGTTATTACAGGCCCGAAAAAAGAAGAGATTCTTGCTTCATTTAAAGACATGCTTCGCGCAACAGATCGAAAAGGGGAAGCTGAAATAGAGAACGGACAGCTCATTTTGCGTATGTACGGGCTTTCCTGCCATGCGATGGAACCGAACAATGGGATCAATGCCGGCATTTTATTATGCGAATTTTTGCAGCAGGCTGGGCTTGACGCAGCAGGACAGCGGTTTGTGCAAGTCGTGACAGATAAGTTCTCAAACGATACTAGAGGGAAAAAACTGAACATCGACTGCGAGGATGAAATCAGCGGCGAGCTGACACTAAATGTGGGAACACTGCGCTATACGGAAGGGCAAGGAGGAGAGCTCGGGATCAATATCCGCTATCCTGTGACCGCAGAAAGCCAAGTGATCCGTGATGCATTCGAAAACGCACCTGAATTTGAGCTGGGAGAATTCAAAGACAGCAAGCCGCATCACGTGTCAGCAGACCATCCGTTAGTCAAAACCCTGCAAAAGGTATATGAAGGCCAGCTGGGCAAAAAAGCTGATTTAATCTCAATCGGCGGTGGGACCTATGCCAGATCATTAAAAGCAGGTGTCGCGTTCGGCCCCCTGTTCCCCGGACGTCCAGACAGCGCACACCAAAAGGATGAATATATTGAAATCGATGACCTGCTGAGATCGACAGCGTTATATGCGCAGGCCATCTACGAACTTGCAAAATAAAAGGACCGGCTTCTGCGGAAGCCAGTCCTTTTTTAAACAAATGACCATAAATCAGTTGATAAATACCGTTCTCCTGTATCGGCTGTCATACAGACCACAACTTGGTCAGGAGAGAGGCGTTTTGCTGTTTCGATTGCCGCGAAGCAGGCAGCGCCTGACGAAGGCCCGACAAGAATTCCTTCTTCAGCAGCGAGGCGTCTTGTCGTTGTATAGGCGTCTTCATCAGAGATTTTGATAATCTCATCATATACATCTTGATTTAAAATCGGAGGAATGAAGCCTGGGCTTGTCCCTACAAGCTTATGTGCGCCGGGTTTTCCTCCGGATAATACAGGCGAACCCGCAGGCTCAACAACATGAACCGTGATATCGGGGAAAAGCTCTTTGAGTGCTTCACCTGTTCCGGTAATGGTTCCGCCCGTTCCAGAAGTGGCGACAAAAGCGCCGAGCGGTTTTCCGATTTCCTCTATTGCCCGGGCAATTTCTAGCGCCGTCGTTTTCCGGTGTGCGTCTGGATTGGCGGTGTTATCGAACTGCATTGGGATATAGCTGTTCGGAATTTGTTCGGCTAGCTCCTTCGCTTTTTTGATGCTGCCCGGCATTCTTTCCGCTCCTGGTGTTAATACAACCTCTGCACCGTAAGCTTTAAGAAGGTTGATCCGTTCCTTCGTCATCGTATCAGGCATGACTAAGATCGCTTTATAGCCCCGTGCTGCCGCATTCATGGCGAGCCCGATTCCGGTATTTCCGCTCGTCGGCTCTATAATAACTGAGCCCGGTTTGAGCAAACCGTTTTGTTCTGCTTCTATGATCATCTGATAAGCCGCTCTGTCTTTTACACTGCCGCTCGGATTGAAAAATTCAAGCTTTAAATAGACTTGTGCCGCGTTTTCCGGCTGAAGCCGATTCAATTTCACAAGGGGTGTATCTCCTATCAGATCAGCTGTATTTTCAACGATTTTCAACATTGTCATTCCTTTCTGAATAAAACAAGTGTCATATAATATCCTAACATAATAAACGTTTGTGTGAGAGGTGTTTTCATACACTGTTCCTCTATCCGCACAGCCTCTTTATTGATAAAATAATAGCTGTTACAGAAAGGAGTGTCAGACGGATGCCAGATATACGGCCGCATTATTTCATCGGCGTTCCCCTTCCTGAGGGAATGGCAAATCCGATCTATCAGGCTGCGAAAAACGAGCCGGTTTTGACGTTTCAAAAATGGGTGCACCCGCTTGACTATCATATCACGTTAATTTTTCTCGGAGCGGCGGATGAGATGCAAATCCAGCAGCTTGAAGGCTCACTAGCTGAGGTTGCTTCAGAAACCGATCCGTTTCCGATTGAGTTCGGCAAAATAGATGTATTCGGCGACCGCAGAAGGCCGCGTGTTTTACACCTGGAGCCAAAGAAAAACAAAACGCTTGAAAAACTCAGGGAACATACGAAACAGGCTGTTCTTCAAGCCGGCTTTCAAGTGGAAAAAAGACCGTATCACCCTCATATGACGCTGGCAAGAAAATGGACAGGCGAAGAAGGATTTCCGGCTCATGTTCCGTTTGAAAGCGGCGAGGTTTCGATGATGGCTGAACGATTTTCGCTCTTTCAAATACACTTGAACCAATCACCAAAATACGAAGAAATATTCAAATTTCAATTATCTTAATTCATTGCGGAGTGGAGAAACAAACATGGCACAAATCATCAAAATTCATGATTATATATCGAGATATGAGCTTGATCCGTACCATTATATCAACCAGTTTGTACGTCTGAAAAAAGAGCGCTGGCTTTCACTAGTAGAAGCAGCGGAGCGCCAGCAAGAAGAAAGACAAGCTCATGCTGAAGAGCCGGAACCAGTTCAGAAACGAAAAAAATTTTCGTTGAAAAGAAGAAAAGAAGAGATAAAAGCCGATATACAAGAAGAGAGACACCAATGGTTTGAGGAGGAAGATGATTTACATGTAAGGCTGCCAAAGAGCAGGATGGCGCTTGCTTCTTTCTATAAAAGGCATTTATATGATTTTCAGCTTAAATGGGCAAGCTCTACTCTTTCAGAAATATCTCATCTCTCAAACCAGGTGAAGCAGGACCGCATTTTGCGTTATCTGACCCAGCAGCTGCCTGATTCTTATTTCATTATGTATAAGCCTGTGCTGAGAATTCAGCAGGCGGCGGTTGAATTAAGCATTGTGATTATTTCTCCTCTTGACGTTTATTGCGTTTCTTTCTTAGAGGCAGAGGAAGACAGTGTGTACATAGGGTCTAAAAATCGTTTTTGGGAGAAGAAAACAGCCTCTCAGACTGCATCAGTGTTAAATCCGGCGCTGAGCCTGTTTCGGACGGATTCCGTTGTGTCAAAGATCATCAAGGAAAAACAGGCTGATATTCCGGTTCGAAAATTACTTCTGAGCAGAACGTCGTACATCGATTACCCGGAACCGCCGTACAGCTTAGAAATAGTGGATAAGCGCGGCGCGGAAGAATGGATTGAGCGCCAGAAGAAAAACACTGCCCCGATTAAACATCATCAGGTAAAGGCTGCAAAGGCTCTATTGTCATACTGCATGTCTGACTCCTATCGCAGACAAGAGTGGCTGGAGTAAAAGAGAACGATTTGAGCGGTTTTCTCATAACATAAGCAGGTGAGAAAGATGAGCCATTGGTTTTTTATTATTAATCCGGCAGCAGGACATCGAAATGGACTGCGTGTTTGGAAGTCCATTCAAAAGGAATTAATCAAACGGAAGATTGAGCACCGCTCGTTTTTAACTGAACATCCGGGACACGCCGAGGTGCTCGCCAGGCAGATTTCAACGATACAGGAATATAAGCTGAAGCGCCTGATTGTTATTGGCGGAGACGGAACTATGCATGAAGTTGTCAATGGGCTGAAAGATGTCGACGATATAGAACTGAGCTTTGTGCCGGCGGGCGCGTATAATGATTTTTCGCGAGGCTTTTCTATTAAAAAAATCGATTTGATACAGGAAATCAAAAAACTGAAGCGCCCGTTAACCCGAACCTTTCATTTAGGAAGTGTCAATTTCCTTCAGGATAAATCACAGGTTCTTTACTTTATGAATCATATCGGGATCGGGTTTGACGCTTATGTCAACAAAAAGGCAATGGAATTTCCGCTGAGACGGGCTTTTCTTTTTCTGCGGCTTCGATTTCTTGTGTATCCGCTTTCCCATTTGCATGCCTCGGCTACCTTTAAACCGTTTTCGTTAGCCTGTACAACGGAAGAAGAGACGCATGAATTTCATGATGTCTGGTTTGCGGTTGTATCCAACCATCCGTTTTACGGGGGCGGCATGAAGGCGGCTCCGCTTGCGAATCCCCGCGAGAAGGCATTTGATATCATGATCGTTGAAAATCAGCCGTTTTTGAAAAAATATTGGCTTTTATGTCTGATGGCATTTGGAAAACATACAAAGATGGACGGCGTTACGATGTTTAAAGCAAAGGACATTACGTTTTACACGAAGGACAAAATCCCTTTCCATGCTGACGGAGAAATCATGGGCACCACCCCATTTCGTCTCGGATCGAGTCCTTCACCCTTAAGGATCAAAACATAAAACGTGTTTGGAGGAGAGCTTCCGATGGTCAGCATCCGCCGCAGCTTCGAAGCGTACGTCGATGACATGAATATCATTACCGTTCTGATTCCTGCTGAACAAAAAGAAATCATGACACCGCCGTTTCGACTTGAGACAGAAACAACCGATTTTCCTCTGGCTGTCAGAGAGGAATACCGCCTTGAAGACACATACAAGTACGTCTGCGTATCAGGCCGTCCAGTGACATTCGGAAAAACACATGCTGTCAGAGCATCCAACGGCGACAAAACGGATCTCCAAATTGGCGCGGTCATCCGGACGGACGCGTTTGATGATTTATTTTTTTATGATGGAGAGCTGGGGGCCGTTTATACTGCAGATTATACTGAATTTAAAGTCTGGGCGCCTGCCGCAACCTCAGCTGCTGTCAAGCTTTCCCACCCGGATAAAAGCGGCCGCATATTCCAAATGGTGAGATCGGAAAAAGGCGTCTATACTGTTACTGTCACCGGTGATCTTCACGGGTATGAGTATGTGTTCTGTATCTGCAACAATTCAGAATGGGCGGAAACCGTTGATCCGTATGCAAAGGCCGTGACGGTAAATGGAGAGAAGGGCGTCGTCCTTCGCCCGGATCAAATGACATGGGCTGCTTCGACTAAACCGTTCTCAGCCCCTGTAGATGCCGTCATCTATGAGATGCATATCCGCGACTTCTCCATCCATGAAAACAGCGGCATGAAAAACAAGGGAAAATACTTAGCGCTGACGGAAACAGATACGCAAACCGCAAATGGCTGTTCTTCCGGACTGGCGTATGTCAAAGAGCTCGGTGTTACGCATGTAGAGCTTCTGCCGGTGAATGACTTTGCCGGAGTTGATGAAGAGAAGCCGCTTGATGCTTACAATTGGGGGTATAACCCGCTTCATTTTTTTGCCCCGGAGGGAAGCTATTCCTCAAACCCTCATGATCCTCAAACAAGAAAAACAGAGTTAAAACAAATGATCAACACCCTTCATCAGCACGGCCTGCGAGTCATTCTGGATGTCGTCTTTAACCACGTGTACGAAAGGGAGAATGCCCCCTTTGAAAAAACAGTGCCCGGTTATTTTTTTCGGCATGACGAATTTGGAATGCCGTCAAACGGCACCGGCGTTGGCAATGACATCGCGTCAGAAAGACGGATGGCGAGAAAATTCATTGCGGATTGCGTCATCTACTGGATTGAGGAATACAATGCCGACGGCTTCCGCTTTGATCTGCTCGGCATTTTAGATATTGACACTGTGCTTTATATCAAAGAAAAAGCAACTGCGGTTAAACCAGGAATCCTGCTTTTTGGAGAAGGGTGGGATTTGGCGACACCGCTGCCGCAAGAACAGAAAGCCACCTTGGCGAACGCTTCAAAATTGCCTGACATCGGCTTTTTTAATGATGCGTTCCGTGACGCTGTGAAAGGGAACACCTTTCACCTGCAGGCAGCCGGCTTTGCGCTCGGAAACGGTGAAGCAGCGGGAACCGTTATGCACGGAATTGCCGGGTCTTCTGGATGGAAGGCATTAGAACCGGTTCTGCCAGAACCCAGCCAGTCCATTAACTACGTTGAGTCACATGACAATCACACCTTTTGGGATAAAATGAGCTTTGCGCTAACTCAAGAAACTGACAGCCGAAAGCGAAGCAGGCAAAGGCTGGCAGCCGCGATTATTTTGCTTGCCCAGGGGGTGCCGTTTATTCACAGCGGACAGGAATTTTTCCGGACGAAAAAGGGAGTGGAGAACAGCTATCAATCAAGTGACAGCATCAACCAGCTGGATTGGGATCGGCGTGAAACGTTTAAAGAGGATGTCGACTATTTCTGCAAACTGATCTCGCTTAGAAAAGCGCATCCGGCATTCCGTCTCAGATCGGCTGCAGACATCCAGCGCCATCTTGAATGCTTGACGCTAAAAGACCGCCTCATCGCATTCAGGCTTTATGATCTAGAGGGGATTGATGAATGGGCAGAGATCATCGTCATCCACCACGCGAGTCCGGAATTGATTGAATGGAAGCTGCCAAACGGCAAATCATACCGGCTTTTAAGTGATACATCAGGCTTCCAGCGCAACCCGAAAGAAATCAAGAAAGCGGTTGCTGTAAACGGAATCGGAACGGTTATCTTATATTTAGCATCAGATCTTAAGAGTTTTGCTTGACGAAGTTTGTGCTATAGCGCTAAAATTTAAAGGACGGCTATTGATTAGCATATGAGACTCTCAATAGCTGTCTTTTTTATTTTCATACGATTCTTACGAAAAAGGCACTCGCTGGATAGACGAGAGACGATTAGCCTTTATTCTAAAATATTTTAAGAAATGATGGGTTGAACATTGATATGAACTGGTTGGGACAATTACTAGGTAGCGATTGGGAGATCTTCCCCGCCGGAGGAGCTACAGGAGATGCATATTATGCGAAACATAACGGGCAGCAGCTTTTTTTAAAACGTAATAGCTCACCTTTTTTAGCTGTTTTATCCGCCGAAGGCATTGTTCCAAAGCTGGTTTGGACAAAACGGATGGAAAATGGGGACGTCATTACGGCCCAGCACTGGATGACCGGCAGAGAGCTGAAGCCTAAAGATATGAGCGAACGGCCCGTTGCTGAATTGCTTCGTAAAATACACACATCAAAAGCCTTGCTGGACATGCTGAAGAGACTTGGAAAAGAACCGCTGAACCCGGGGGCTCTTTTGTCTCAGCTGAAGCAGGCCGTATTTGCTGTGCAGCAATCTTCGCCGCTGATTCAAGAAGGGATCAAGTATTTAGAAGAACATCTGCATGAAGTGCATTTCGGTGAGAAAGTCGTGTGCCATTGTGATGTTAATCATAATAACTGGCTTTTGTCTGAAGACAACCAGCTGTATTTAATTGATTGGGACGGCGCTATGATCGCTGATCCGGCGATGGATCTCGGGCCTTTGCTGTATCACTACGTCGAAAAGCCAGCTTGGGAGAGCTGGCTGAGCATGTACGGCATTGAGCTGACGGAAGGCCTGCGGTTACGAATGGCTTGGTATGTGTTATCTGAAACGATCACTTTCATTGCCTGGCATAAAACAAAAGGCAATGATAAGGAATTTCATGATGCAATGGAAGAACTTCATATTCTCATGAAACGTATCGCTGAATAATCAGGAATACGAATCCATTTGCTCTACCCATTGAGACAGGCTGTTCTGATGTTCTTGTATGTGTGAGTCGATGGATTTGGACGATATTCCTGATTGGCTGTAGCGGTAAACATCTTCCAGCACATGTTTGAAGTTTGAATCAAGCTCGGTGTTTGCCATCAGCGATTTAATCACTCGCTCGAGCTGCTCGTACTCTGCGACGGTTCCGCAGCAGTCCAATTGATGGTCAGTCAATATATCCTTTAATAAATGAACTTGATGCTCATAATGTAAACCCATAGCGGTACACATCCCTTCAGTATCATCATACGGGTTAAATTGTTCAAAACAGCGCGTTTTTATGCATGTGAAAGGAGTGTTCCGGCAGACGGGAACCTCTTTTTTTTATATACTCAGCCCAGCAGGCACACTGGAAAAACGAGCTTGCGGGTCTTTTTAATTCATGGTATGTTGTTAGTCGAAATAATAGATAGAGGTGTCAATCATATGAGAATGCGCCACAAGCCTTGGGCTGATGACTTTTTGGCTGAAAACGCAGATATTGCCATCAGCAATCCTGCTGATTATAAAGGAAAATGGAATACAGTGTTTGGCAACGATAATCCGATTCATATCGAGGTTGGTACAGGAAAAGGGCAATTTATTTCTGGAATGGCCAAACAAAATCCAGACATCAATTATATTGGGATTGAGTTATTTAAAAGTGTCATCGTGACTGCCGTCCAAAAAGTAAAAGATAGCGAAGCGCCGAATGTAAAGCTTCTGAATATAGATGCGGACATGCTGACAGATGTGTTTGAGCCGGGTGAAGTCAAACGGGTCTACTTGAATTTTTCTGATCCTTGGCCGAAGAAACGCCACGAAAAACGGCGTCTGACGTATTCCCACTTCCTCAAAAAATATGAAGAAGTAATGGGGAAAGGCGGAGCAATTCATTTTAAAACAGACAATCGCGGCTTGTTTGAGTACTCTTTAAAAAGCTTCTCCGAGTACGGCCTGCTGCTGACATATGTCAGCCTTGATTTGCATAACAGCAATCTGGAAGGCAACATTATGACGGAATATGAAGAAAAATTCTCAGCACTCGGCCAGCCGATTTACCGGGCTGAAGTTGAATGGAGAACGTAAAACAGACTCTGACAGGAGTCTGTTTTTTTTATGGGCCGTTTGCTACCATGATGACAGGGGGGATGAAAATGGAAACCATGAAAATTGGAAACATCACGTTAACCTGGCTTGACGGAGGCGTGACGCATATGGACGGAGGCGCCATGTTCGGTGTTGTTCCAAAGCCGCTTTGGTCTAAAAAATATCCAGTTAATGAAAAAAACCAGATTGAACTGAGGACAGACCCGATTCTCATTCAAAAGGACGGGCTGAATATCATCGTCGACGCCGGGATTGGATCCGGTAAGCTGACTGATAAACAAAAGCGAAACTATGGTGTGACACAGGAGTCGAATGTGAAAACCTCATTAGCGGCACTCGAATTGACGGTGAATGATATTGACGTTGTCGCTATGACACACCTCCATTTCGACCATGCCTGCGGTTTGACGGAATACGAAGGAGAGCAACTCGTGTCAGTTTTTCCGAATGCAGTGATTTATGCATCGGCTGTTGAGTGGAAAGAAATGCGCCATCCAAATATCAGATCGAAAAATACGTACTGGAGAGAAAATTGGGAGGCTGTTGTAGGCCAAGTCAAAACCTTCGAAGATACCTTAACGATCACGGAGGGAATTACGCTGCATCACACCGGAGGCCATAGTGACGGCCACAGTGTTCTGATATGCGAGGATGCGGGTGAAACCGCCGTACATATGGCAGATCTGATGCCGACACACGCTCACCGCAATCCGCTATGGGTGCTGGCTTACGATGATTATCCGATGACCTCTATCCCGCAGAAGCAGAAATGGCAGGCATTCGCAGCGGAAAAAGACGCATGGTTTATTTTTTATCATGATGCCGAATATCGCGCGCTTAAATGGGATGAGGACGGAAGCATCAAAAATTCACTCAAGCGGGCGAAGAAGCTATAGCATATTTTTATGTTTACCCTGCATGATTTCCGGCTAATAATGCAAACCTAGTACTAATTATGCTCAGAAAGGAAGAGGCAGGGTGAAACAATTTACAGTAACAAACGAAGGAGACATTCAAACAACATTAAGAGGCCTTGAAGTACTCTCTGTTCCTTTTTTGAACAAAGGTGTTGCATTTACTGAGGAAGAAAGAAAAGAGCTTGGCTTAAAAGGCTTTCTGCCGCCAAAGGTATTAACGATTGAAGAGCAGGCGAAAAGAGCATACGAACAGTTTTCCGCACAGCCTGACGATTTGAGCAAAAATGTCTATTTAACAGCACTGCACGATCGGAATGAAACGCTGTTTTACCGCCTGTTAAATGACCATTTAGGGGAAATGCTCCCGATTGTCTACACACCGACAGTCGGAACGGCTATCCAAAGATACAGCCATGAATACAGAAAGCCAAGAGGGCTCTATCTGTCAATCGATGACCCGGACGGTATGAGAGAAGCATTTAAACAGTATAAAGATCAAAGCGATACGATCGATTTAATTGTTGCAACAGATGCGGAAGGAATTTTAGGAATCGGTGACTGGGGTGTCGGCGGTATCGCGATTTCCATCGGCAAGCTGGCGGTTTATACGGCTGCTGCCGGCATTGATCCGAGCAGAGTGCTGGCTGTCGTTTTAGATGCGGGGACAAATCAGGAGAGCCTCTTGAACGACCCGCTTTATGTCGGCAACCAGCATTCCAGAGTGCGCGGGGAACGCTATGACCAATTTATTGACGATTATGTTGCGCTGGCAAGAGAAACATTCCCGAATGCATTGCTGCACTGGGAGGATTTCGGAGCGAAAAATGCGCGCAGCATTCTGAAACGCTATAAAGATAAAGTCTGTACGTTCAATGATGATATCCAAGGTACAGGCGCTGTTTCACTGGCGGCAGTTTTATCCTGTGCAAAAGCATCTAAAGTGCCGCTGAGGGATCACAGAGTTGTCATATTTGGAGCGGGAACAGCAGGGATCGGTATTGCTGAACAGCTGCGGGAAGCATTGGTGCGCGAAGGGCTGAGTGAGGAAGAATCCTACCAGCGCTTTTGGTGCATAGACCGAAACGGGCTGTTAACAGATGATATGGATCAGCTTCTTGATTTCCAAAAGCCTTATGCCCGGCCGGCTGATGAGGTGAAGAATTATCAGCGGAACGGGGAAGGAGGAGGAATTGACCTCCTAGAAGTGGTCCGGCAGGCTAAACCGACGATCCTGATCGGTACGTCTACGGTTTCAGGCGCTTTTACTGAAGAAATTGTAAAAGAAATGGCGTCACACGTAAAACGTCCGGCGATTTTGCCAATGTCGAATCCGACAACTCTTTCTGAAGCGAAACCGCAGGATTTAATCGAATGGACGGAAGGCCGCGCACTGATTACGACAGGCAGTCCGTTCCCTCCGGTAGAATACAACGGCGTGACGTACCATATCGGACAAGCGAACAACGCGCTTGTTTTCCCGGGACTTGGTCTTGGAACGATTGTAACCAAATCAAAATTAATTACGGATGGCATGTTTGAAGCATGTGCCCGGGCGATCGCAAGTATGGTCAATGTCGGGGTGCCTGGCGCGCCGATGCTTCCGAAAGTAGAGGATTTACGGACTGTATCGGCAACCGTTGCAGTGGAAGTCGCTAAAACTGCAATGAAGGAAGGCGTTGCGACGGAAGAGCCTGAAGACATCATACAGGCTGTGCAGGACGCGATGTGGTATCCGGTATATAAACCGATTCGCGCGATATAATAAAAAAGAGCCGCTGCATGGGCAGCGGCTTTTATGTTACGCTTGTCCGTTAAGAGGCGATTGTGTCAATGACATCTACAATTTCCCCTGTTTTCGCATCCACCATGACTTCATACTGCTCTAATTCTCCGAAAGCTGATCGTGTAATCCCGGTTTTGTACACCTGTAATGTTTCTCCGTTCACATTGTAAGGCTCGGGCTGTGTGTAAATCCATGATCCGTCAATCGGGCCCCGCTGCTTAAAAGCGGATTTTACGATGTGAAGCGCTTTTTCTGAAGAAATATAAGGCTTCATTACATATTGTTTCACAATGACTGCCGTACAAATGCCAAGTCCTGCTCCTAAAAGAAGATGACGCAATTTCAAAATAAAGCACCTCCTGGTTGATCGTACTTTTCATTATACAGAAACCGCCAAATCCTGTTAAGCAATACGCGGCTGATCGAGCAGATTCGATCAGGGTGCTTGGAAAACTTGATGGTTTCTAATAAAATAAAAGGACTACATAGAAATGAGGGGAAAACATGAATCAAGAAACGAAAGCGCTTTTCCAAACACTGACGCAGCTTCCCGGCGCGCCGGGCAATGAGCATCAGGTTCGTGCTTTTATGAAGCAGGAGCTTGCCAAATATGCCGATGACATCGTTCAGGACAGACTGGGAAGTGTTTTCGGGGTGAGAAAAGGTGCAGAGGGCGCACCGCGAATCATGGTAGCAGGACATATGGATGAAGTCGGCTTCATGGTGACTTCCATTACAGATAACGGGCTGATCAGATTCCAGACGCTTGGGGGCTGGTGGAGCCAGGTGCTGCTTGCACAGCGAGTTGAGGTTCAAACAGACAACGGGCCGGTTCCGGGTGTCATTTCGAGCATACCGCCTCATCTGCTGACAGATGCACAGCGAAACCGCCCAATGGAAATCAAAAACATGATGATCGATATCGGAGCGGATGATAAAGAAGATGCCATTAAAATCGGCATAAAGCCGGGACAGCAGATTGTGCCTGTCTGCCCGTTTACGACGATGGCGAACGAAAAGAAGATTTTATCAAAAGCGTGGGATAACCGGTACGGATGCGGCTTGAGCATTGAACTTTTAAAGGAATTGCACGGAAAAGAACTGCCGAACACACTCTATGCGGGTGCAACGGTTCAGGAAGAAGTAGGACTGAGGGGCGCGCAGACGGCTTCCCATATGATTAAACCGGACTTGTTTTTTGCCCTTGACGCCAGCCCGGCAAACGATATGAGCGGCGACAAAAACGAATTTGGCCAGCTAGGAAAAGGCTTTTTGCTCCGCATTCTTGACAGAACGACAGTCATGCACCGCGGAATGAGAGAATTTGTTCTTGATATGGCGGAAACACACTGCATTCCATATCAATATTTTGTATCCGGCGGGGGAACAGATGCCGGCAGAGTTCATATTTCGAACAGCGGCGTTCCGTCAGCAGTTATCGGAATTTGTTCCCGCTATATTCATACGAACGCTTCTATCATTCATATTGATGATTATGCTGCAGCGAAAGAAATGCTCATCAAACTTGTGACAGCCTGCGATAAGCAAACGGTTGCTGCGATTAAAGAAAATATGTAAGGTGTCATAAAAAGCTTGTTGAACGAGGCAGTAAGCCCTGAACGACAAGCTTTTTTCTTATTCTGCTTCAAATACATAGGAAAGGGCCTTGATGGCTTGGTTCACGGTTTCAACTGTTATATTTGCTTTGTTGGAAAGCTCTTTTAAAGGATGGTGGAGCGATTCCGGCCGAATGATAATCAGGGGTTTTCCTTTTGCGAGTGCATATGATGCATCCATTGCCGTATTCCACTGTTTGTATTTTTCGCCAAACAGGGCGATCACAAAGTCTGCTTTATTCATCAGGACGGCGGTTCTGAAGTTGTTGATGTCAGAGGCCTTGTCATCCTTCAAAACGGCATTTGGCTGAACGCCCATTATTTCTTCTCCGATATTGTCTGAGCGGTCATGATTCTCCATCGGGCCGACAAACGTAATCGGCAGCTTCAGTGATTTTGTTTTCTCTTTGATTTCTTCGCGCCAATTGCTGTGGATTTCTCCTGCTAAATAGACGATAAACTCCATGCTGAATCCCTCCTTATGTATATCCATCTGTCAATTTTACCCTCATGTACACGATGTTAAACGAAACGAGCTTGATAATGCAAATAAAATATGATAATGATAATGGGAAAGCCAATCTTACATATTCATTCGTTGCATATAAGTGGTTTTGCCGCAAGCAGTTTGGTATGATCCAAATGGACGAGTATCGATAAAACAACATGTAAGAACATAAAACAACTGGAGGGATATGAAATGAAAAAAATCGAATCAATTCAAGAGCTGGAAAAAGCGGTAAAGGATGATTGGGCGGTATTTATGTTTTCAGCCGACTGGTGCCCGGATTGCCGTTTTGTAGAGCCTTTTCTGCCTGAACTGGAAGCGAACTTCCCTGAATTCACTTACTACTACGTAGACCGCGACAAATTCATTGATACGTGTGCAGAGTGGGAAATTTACGGAATCCCAAGCTTTGTGGTGTTTAATGAAGGAAAAGAAGTCAATCGTTTTGTGAGCAAAGACCGGAAAACAAAAGAAGAAATAGAACAGTTTTTAACTGACTCTCTCGCTAAAGCGTAAAGGAGGACATCGGTTTGAAAATGACCTCAAGGAAGCTGTCAGATATACTGAAACAGCGCCTCCAGCACGAGAATCGCTCCTTTCTGTTTGACAGAGAAAAAGACACCCTCCGTGTTGAGGATCAAACGACCAAAAAAGGGATTACGCTCGACTTGCCGCCGATTATTGCAAAATGGGAACTGAAAAAAGATGAAGCCATTGATGAAATTGTGTACTATGTCTCCGAAGCAATGACGGCAATGGAAGGAAAGGCTCAGGAAATGACCGGAAAAGAAAGCCGCATTTACCCGGTCATCCGCTCGACTTCCTTCCCGGACAAGTCCAGCGAAGATATTCCGCTTATTTATGACGATCATACCGCAGAAACAAGAATTTATTACGCACTTGATCTCGGGAAAACCTACCGTTTAATTGACCAGCGCATGCTTGAGAAAGAAAACTGGACAAAGGAGCGGATCAGAGAGACGGCTGCATTTAATCTCCGTTCCCTGCCGACAGTTGTCAAAGAGGATACGGTTGCCGGCAATCTCTTTTATTTCTTCAGGGCAAACGACGGTTACGACGCCAGCCGGATTCTCAACGAAGCGATTTTAAATGAGTACAAGCAGCAGGCAGAAGGTGAATTGGCAATCTCTGTTCCGCATCAGGACGTTTTGATTCTTGCTGACATCCGGAATGAATCGGGGTATGATATTCTAGGACAAATGTCGATGAGCTTCTTTGCAGGCGGCACTGTTCCGATTACCGCACTGTCATTTTTGTACAATGAAGGAAAGCTGGAACCGGTGTTTATCCTGGCGAAAAGCCGTCCGAAAAAGGATTAGAAAGGATTTTTACTTATGAACGCTTTTTATAATAAAGAAGGTGTGGGAGACACGCTCCTTATCTCTCTTCAAGATGTGACACGCGAACAAATAGGCTATGAAAAGCACGGCGACGTCGTCAAAATCTTCAATAACGAAACAAAGGAAACAACGGGCTTCAACATTTTTAATGCGTCTTCTTACTTGACAATTGATGAGAACGGCCCTGTTGCGCTCTCAGAAACATTCGTGCAAGATGTGAATGAGATCCTAAACAGAAACGGCGTTGAAGAAACATTAGTCGTTGATTTATCTCCGAAGTTTGTTGTCGGATATGTCGAATCGAAAGAAAAACATCCAAATGCGGATAAATTAAGCGTATGTAAAGTCAATGTAGGAGAAGAAACGCTTCAGATTGTCTGCGGCGCGCCTAACGTTGACCAAGGCCAAAAAGTTGTCGTTGCCAAAGTCGGTGCCGTAATGCCGAGCGGACTTGTCATCAAGGATGCAGAGCTTCGCGGCGTTCCGTCAAGCGGAATGATCTGCTCAGCGAAAGAACTCGATTTGCCGGATGCCCCTGCTGAAAAAGGAATCCTTGTGTTAGAAGGAGACTATGTGGCGGGAGACGCATTTGAATTTTAGACTCCCATAAATCCGCCCAAAAAAACGAATCATGTGAAAAGCCGCTAAGCCCTTGTTTAGCGGCTTTGTTTTGCTGAAAAGCTTAATCTTTTCTGGGCGGACCAGCAGTGGTATACTAAAAATCGTCCCAGAAAACTATAAGGGAGTTAGAGATAAATTATGAGTTGGCTTCATAAATTTTTTGATTTGTTTTTAGGCGAGAGCGAAGAGGATGCTGAACAGGAGAAAAAACCTGCTCAAATTCCGCAGCAGCAAGAAGTGCATCACCCTGAAGGACAACTAAAAAGATTGGAAGATCCTAAAATATATTATGAATATCCAAAAGGCAAGTTCCGTTTTCCAGTCGTCCCTGACGGATACAAAAACCATGACCTGAGAAGACGGCGCGCACCATCGGACGAACCGAAATCCGCACCGCGTCCAAGTGCCGCACCATACAGAGAACGTCCCAAAAATGAAAAAGAGCAGCATACATATCAAACGTCAGAGCCGGCGAAGAAACCGTTTAAACCGACAAATATCCCTTCTCCTATATATGGATTCAACCAAAAGCCATCCGTCAAAAAGAATGTGCCGAAACAGCCTTCTGACGAGACATTGAAGGCACCGGACAAATCTGTAAAAGAGAAGGTAACACTGCTGTCAGAAGAAATCGAACGCGAACAAGGCTATCCTGCTCCAGACAGACCGGCGCAGTACAAAAAGGAAGGGCCCATCTTTCCGGATACCGCGTTTAAAGAACAGCCTTCTGGCGTCTTAAACAGAAAGACTGCAGAGCCTGATGAAGCACTGGCACAGCGCTCAGCTGAGCCGCAAGAAAACAAAGCATCATCTTTTTTCGGCGTTCAACAGCCGGAAAAAGAAGAGTCTTTCTTTCCTGCTGAACATGCTGAAGAGCAAACAGGATCTGAGACGGTGGCGGAGGCACAAGAGGACCTTTCAGGCAGTAAAGTAATGCATGAAACGGTTGTGGCTCAAGAAGAACAATGGGAACAACAGTCAGAGAAATTGGAAGAGCCTGTCCTCCGCGCTGAACATGATGAAGAGCAAACAGGATCTGAGGCTGAAGAAACAGAAGACCCGTCA